>JBFJMP010000389.1:0-2959 GCA_041633895.1 Nitriliruptoraceae bacterium | reverse complement strand
CCGGGCGGCCTCTGGTCGCCCGGCGGTCGCGTTTCCTCCGTGGCCTGCGAAGGGCTCCTCATGAACGACGCGCCTGACCCGAAGGACCTGCGGGGCGCTGCCGCCGTGGCGCGCACGCTCGCCTACGCCGTCGGCCTCGCCGGCATCGTCGCCGGTGCCGTCGTCTACCAGCAGGACGAGGTCCCGATCGCCGTCGCCGTCTGGATGGTCACCTTTGCCGTCGGCGCACTCCTGATGATCGCCGCATTCCTCCTCCAGGCGATGACGTCCGTCCTCGCCCGCATGGCGGCAATCGAGTCCGACCTCCGCGTCCTCGTCGGACGCAACCTCCCCTGAACGAGGGATGGCCCCGCCGGCTGTGGCGGTCGACACTTCCCTCTCCGGCCGCGCACCCGCCACTACGAGCGCGGTCGTAGACGGCCGTCCATCCGTGTGCGACGCTTCCCCGGCACGCACACGTGCCATGACCATGGAGGGGAACATGAACGTGACCACCAGACGTGCGCGCGCTGCGGCGATCGCCGCGACGCTCGCACTGGCCCTCGGGGCCTGTGGCGACGACGACGCCGCGACGGAGGAACCGTCCGACGACGCCACCGCAACGGCGACCGACGAGCCCACGGCGTCGGAGGAGCCCGAGGGTGAGGTGATCCAGGTCACCGCGACGGACTACGCGTACGCAGGCCTGCCGGACACCATCGCCGCAGGGACGACCGTCGAGCTGCAGAACGACTCGGAGGTCGAGGTCCACGAGATCCTGGCGTTCCGCGTCGCCGACGGCGAGGACCGCAGCGTGGCCGACCTGATGGCGCTCGACGAGGCCGAGCTGATGACCCTGCTCGAACTCCGTGGCGTCGCGCTTGCGCCTCCGGGGGCCAGCAGCACCGCACTGCCGGCTCCCCCGGCCACGATCGAGCAGCCCGGCCGCTACATCTTCGCCTGCATGATCCCGACCGACGCCCCACCGGACGAGGTCATGGCCGCCGTCCAGGCCTTCATCGAGGCGGGGGCCCCGGAGGGCGGAGCTCCCGAGTACCCCGAGACGGGCCCGCCGCACGTCGTCCAGGGGATGTTCGCCGAGGTCACTGTCGAGTGACCTGACGAACCCACACCCGAGCGCCGCCCGTCAAACGACGGGCGGCGTTCGCGTCGGCAGGACCCGCCTAGCCTCGCCACCCCGACCGCAGCGAGGACGACCATGGCCGCGACCACGCGCTGGCAGGACCTGGCCGGCGACGACGAGGGCGAGGCGTACGCCGCCCGGCTGGCTGCACGGGCGGCCGCCGGCGACTCGATGCACGGCGAGGCCGACCGCGTCGAGATCGTCCTCGGGGGCACGCGCGCGCGTGTGCTGGACGCCGGCTGCGGCACGGGCCGCGTCGGGATCGAACTCGCCCGCCGCGGTCACGACATCGTGGGCGTGGACCTCGACCCGTCGATGCTCGCCGTGGCTCGGCGCGACGCGCCAGCGGTGTCGTGGGTGCAGGCCGACCTCGCCGCCCTCGGGGAGGTCGACCTCGGCGAACCGTTCGACCTCGTCGTCTGCGCGGGCAACGTCGTGCCACTCCTCGCCGCCGGAACCGAGCCCAAGGCCGTCGCCGCGATGGCTGCTGTGCTGCGGCCCGACGGGATGCTCGTGTGCGGCTTCGGCCTCGACCCGGCTCACCTCCCACTCGACGACGCACCCGTCTCGCTGTCCGGCTACGACGCCTGGTGCGACGCCGCGGGACTGGCGTTGGAGCAGCGCTTCGCCACGTGGGAGGGTGCCCCGTTCGACGAGGGCGGCTACCACGTCAGCGTCCACCGACGCGCGGCCTGACACCGGCTGACACGAACGGGTCGTGTCCCTGTTCGGCCGGGTCCGGACGTCGAGAAGGGCCTCGACCGACGCAGGGTCCTGTCAGCCGCGCGCAGGCGTCGTGCCAACCGGGGCCTGCTCGCCCCGCCACCGCACGGCCGCGATCCAGCCGAGCAGCCCAGCGAGCACGAGGTTGAACACGATGTTCTGCGCCTCGCCCCGACTCGCGTGGTAGACGACCGCGCCCAGCATCACGAGGACCAGGCCGGCCGCCGCGAGCGGCTCCAACTCCCGTCGGACCGACGTCAGCCGCGGCAGCAGCAGGCCAAGGCCCCCGGCCACCTCGGCGGCGCCGGAGACCCAGTGCGTCCACGTCGGCAGGTCGTACATCCACTCCATCTGCTCGGGTAGGCCGTCAGGCACCACGAAGTGCATCAACCCGACCGCAACGAAGTAGAGCCCGAGGACCACCTGCACCACCAGGACGACCCGACGCATGGCGCGACCTCCCGATCTCGGCCACCTTCGAGTGTGCCGCGGGTGGGAGGTCGCAGCGGGGCTTCGAACGCGTCCTGACCGATGAGGGTCAGCGGGGCAGGCGCTCGCGGAGGTACCCGACGAGGTTGTCGAGGCTGACCCGGTCCTGGGTCATGGTGTCGCGCTCGCGCACGGTGACCGCCTTGTCCTCGAGCGAGTCGAAGTCGACGGTGACGCAGTACGGCGTGCCGACCTCGTCCTGGCGGCGGTACCGGCGACCGATGGCCTGGGTCTCGTCGTAGTCGGTCATCCACTCGCCCTTGAGCGCGTCGAACACCTCGCGCGCCATCGGGGTGAGCTCCTCCTTCTTCGACAACGGCAGGACCGCGGCCTTGTAGGGAGCCAGGCGCGGGTCGAGGCGCAGGACGGTGCGCTCCTGCATCTCGCCCTTCGCGTCGGGTGCCTGCTCGACCGTGTACGCGTCGATGAGGAAGGCGAGCGTGGCGCGGGTCGCGCCGGCGGCCGGCTCGATGACGTAGGGCGTGTACCGGCGGTTGTTCGGCTGGTCGAGGTAGTCCAGCTTCTCGCCCGACGCCTCGCTGTGCGCCTTCAGGTCGAAGTCGGTGCGGTTGGCGATGCCCTCGAGCTCGGACCACCCGAGCGAGCTGTCCGCGAAGTAGTACT
>JBFJMP010000388.1:0-2964 GCA_041633895.1 Nitriliruptoraceae bacterium | reverse complement strand
GTCGACGGGGAGATCACCCGATCGGCGCCGGCCCGGTGCAGCTTGTGTTCGTTCTCGTCCACCTTCACGCGGGCGATGACGATGCAGTCGGCGTTCAGGCCCTTGGCGGTCAGGGTCGCCAGCACGTTGTCGGCATCCGTGTTGACCGCGGCCACGACGCCGCGGGCTCGCTCGATCCCGGCGTCGAGCAACACGTGCTCCTCGGAGGCATCGCCGTGGACCACCAGGTACCCCAGGGCACGCGCCTCGTCGGCCTTGTCCTCGTCGCTGTCGACGACGACGAAGCCTGCGCCGTCCTCCTCGAGCGTGGCTGCGAGGTGGCGGCCGACTCGGCCGAACCCGCACACGATGATGTGGCGGTCCATCTCGCTGATCGCACGGTCCATGGCTCGCACCTCCAGATAGGTCGCGAGGTGCCCCTCGACGACGAACGCAGCCGCCGTGAAGCCCGCGTAGGTCACGGTCAGCACGCCGCCGGCAATGACGAACATCGTGAGGATCTTGCCTCCCGCGGACGGGATGACGACCTCTCGGAACCCGACCGTCGTGATCGTGATGACGGTCATGTACAGGCTGTCGAGCGGACCGACATCCTCGACGACCTGATAGCCCACCCAGCCCGCCGTCAGCACGGCGATGAACGCGCTGGCGGCCAGCAGGAGCCGCCGGCGCTCGGTCTCGACGGGTGAGGCCCCATGGCGTCGTCGGGCGACACGGGCACGCCGTTGGTCGGGGCTCACCACGTCGCCGTGTGGTGCTCGGTCACGCCGACGAGGTCCACGACTCGTGGCCCGTCCGGGTGTGGCAGCGTCCCACGGAAGCGCCCGACGGGCTGGACGTAGGACGAGCGCACGACGAGCAGGTTCTCCGTCGCCGACCGGGATCCGGTGGGGGCGAAGGCCAGCGACCAGTCGGGTCCGGACAGGCGCCACGGCCCATCCTTGCGCTCGGTCACGGGGCCCAGGACCTCGAGGTCGAGCGGGTACGGCACGTCGTCCCACCAGACGACGTTCTCGCCCGGACCGTGTTCGTTCATGCCGGTGGAGAGGTTGATCCCCACCCGCCCGCCGTCGGCGTCGTGGCCCGCCCCGGCCGCCCACCGCCAGCGGGTGTGTCGGTCCTGCGCCCCCATCGTCCAGTCGCGCCAGGTCTGCGCGGGCCCGCGCAGGCGCGCGTCGCCGAACGCGCCCTCGATCTCGGCGGCCTCACCAGCGACCTTCTGGGTGGCGTTCCAGCCACCCCCTGCGGTGTCCGTGACCAGCGTGGCGGCGGTGGCAGGTCGGACCACGGTCCTGACCTGGAGACGTCGCTCGCCGATCGGCACGTCAAGGTCGAGCGCGCCGTTCCCGTCGATCAGCACGTGCAGTCCTCGACCGCGGAAACGGGCCGGCCGGTTGGCGGTGCGGCCGATGCTGGCCTGCACCCGTGACACGCCCTTCGCATCCCACGTGTGGACCTGGCCATCGAGCCAGATCCACGCGAACGCCGTCGCGGCGATGCCGAGGTCGACGATCGCGGCACCCACCATGACCTCGTCGTTGCCGACAGCGGTGTAGGACCACGACCGGCGACGACCACGGCGAGCGCCCCCGGCCCTCGGGTCCAGCGTCAGGCCACCGGCCCACAGCCCCGTGATCGGTCGACCGTCGCGGGCGGTCAACTGGTCGGGGCGCGGCTGCAAGGGGTCCATGTCAGGCGATGCTAGTTGGCCGCGCACGCGGTCCTGCGCCGTCAGAACAGCCGAGGGTGTGCCTCTTCCTCGCCGCGCAACGCCGCGATGTCCACTTCGGCGCAGGCGATGCCACGGGACTCCGCGAGGACACGGGCCTGCGGCTTGATGGTCGTGGCCGCGAAGATGCCCCGGACCGGGTGCAACAGCGGGTCACGCTGCATCCGTTCGAGGTAGCGCGTCAACTGTTCCACCCCGTCGATCTCGCCGATGCGCTTGATCTCGACGGCCACTGCTCCCCCGTCGGTGTCCCGGCAGAGCAGGTCGACCGGCCCGAGGTCAGTTCGGAACTCGCGTTGCACGAGGTCCAACCCTTCCTCGAGGTGGCCGGGATGCTCGGCCAGCAGCGCCTGCAACTCCTTCTCGACCCCGTCAAGCGTCAGCCCACGCTCGGTGTCGAGCTCGTAGGCGACGTCCTCGAACACCTCTTCGAGTTCGATGGTGAGCACCTCGCCCTTCGGGTTCTCCACGATCCAACGGTCACCTTCGTCGCGCAGGACGTTGGGAGCGTTCATCCAGTTGAGGGGCTTGTAGGCGCCGATGTCGGCATGGATGGCGACACAGCCGTCGGCCTTCACCATCACCATGCGCACGCCCGACGTCAACGTCGAGGACAACCGACCGTCATAGGTCGCGGAGCAGCGGGCAACGAGGAGGCGCATGGCCGCGACGCTAGCCGGACGCGGGCCGGACATGGGTGCCGGCAGTGGCCCGCCCCGGCCGGGGCTACCATCGGCAGACCTCGGGGCGGCACGTCCGCCACGCCAACCGGCGTCGGCTCCCGCCAGCCCCGTCCGTCGTCCCCCCTCCCGAGGAGTCACCCCGTGGCGCTCCAGGTTGGTCTCGTCGGGCTGCCAAACGTCGGCAAGTCCACGCTGTTCAACGCCGTGTCCCAGGCCGGCGCTGAGGCAGCCAACTTCCCCTTCTGCACCATCGACCCGAACGTCGGGGTCGTGCCGGTGCCTGACCAGCGCCTCCAGCGGCTGGCGGGCATCTCGAAGTCCGAGAAGGTCCTCCCGACCGCCATCGAGTTCGTGGACATCGCGGGGCTCGTCGCCGGCGCCAGCAAGGGCGAAGGCCTGGGGAACCAGTTCCTGGCCCACATCCGCGAGGTGGACGCCATCTGCCACGTGGTGCGCTGCTTCGAGGACACCGACGTGATCCATGTCGAGGGCTCCGTCGACCCGGCACGTGACATCGAGGTCATCGAGACCGAGCTGGGACTACGCGACCTC
>JBFJMP010000387.1:0-2966 GCA_041633895.1 Nitriliruptoraceae bacterium | reverse complement strand
GCTCCGGCGCGATGACCGGCTCGTCGAGGGCCGCGGCGGGCGGCTCCGGCGTGGGCGTCGGCTCCGGCGTGGACGTCGGCTCCGGCGTGGGCGTCGGCGTGGGCGTCGGTGCCGCAGCGATCGCGAAGGACGGGCCGGATCCGGCCGGGCGGATGGCGGCCACGACGTCGGCGAGCGCCAGGGCGCCCATCGTCCCGGCGGCCACGCCAGTCGAGGCGCCCCGGTCGTCGGCGCGGACGACCGCGAGGCTCAGGGAAGCGGCGACGAGGACGGCGACGAGCAGGCCCTCGAGGAATCGTGTGGAGTGGTGGGACAACATCGTGCATCCATGCGTTCGACGGTTGTTTCCCCGTCCTTCGTCATAGTCACTTCGGGTGATGACCCAATTACGGTCAGTTGCGGCAGACGGTCCCATGACCCGGACCGTCGGGCTCGCGGCCGCCCTCGACATGGGTCATCAGGGCTGGTCCGGATGGCCCACAGGGGGAAGAGGGCCGACCCGCTGGGTGTTGTGGTGGGGGCAGCGGACCCCGCGTACGCCCGGCGTACGCATCCGTCCATCGTCCCGAGGGAGGACTGCGTGGCGGACCCCCCCGTGGAGGCCCCGGCCTCACCAGCGGCGTCGCGCGACGCCGCCTTCCGGCGCTGGGTCGAACCCGAACTCGCCGTGATGCTGCGCGTGGCGCTGCGCCTGACCCGGGACCCCCACGAAGCCGAGGACCTGGTGCAGGACAGCCTGCTGCGTGCCTACAAGGCGTTGGATCGCTTCGACGGCCGCCATCCGCGGGCGTGGCTGCTGACGATCGTGCGCAACACGAACATCAACCGGCTCCGCAAGCGTCGTGAGTCGCCCGGCCTCGCCGGCGACGTCGCGGCCCGTCCGATCCCCGGTCGGGGCGCGGATGCCCGTGACGGGGCGGGGGAGGAGGCGCTGGCGGGCATCCCCGACCAACTGGTGGTCGACGCGGTGAACGCCCTGTCGCCGAAGCTGAAGCCCGTGGTCGTGCTCGTCGACATCGAGGACCTGACGTATCGCGAGGCTGCGGAGGTGCTCGACGTCCCCGTGGGGACGATCATGTCCCGGCTGCATCGCGGCCGGGCGCGGGTCCGCGACCACCTTGCCGCGCACGGACACGTCCGAGGAGGTCACGCATGATGTGGCGCCGCCATTCCCTGTCCTGCCGCCGCGTCCGGCGCCTGATGCACGGCTTCCTCGACGGTGAGATCCCCGCCGAGCAGGCCGAGCGGGTCGCCGCGCACCTCGACGAGTGTGTCGCGTGCGGCATCGAGGCAGAGGTCCTCCGCGACGTGGTCCGCGCGATCGGGCGACAGCGCCCCGACCTCGATCCCGCCGCGATCGTGCGCCTGCAGGCGCACGTGGACCGGGTCGTCGGCGGCATGCCCTGACCGGAATGGACACCGGGCGAGCGAGGTGTCACCCTTGACCACTCGCGGCCGCTCCCCGGCCGCGTCTTCACGTTGCCACGATGGCCCTGCGTGCCGCGTTGGCCCCCGATCGCGAAAGTCCCCCATGAAGACGACCGTCGAGACCCTCGATCCCGTCAAGGTGAAGCTGACCGTCGAGGTCGAGCCCGAACGCGTCAAGAAGGCCTTCGACGAGGCTGCGCGCCACCTCGCCAAGCAGGTGAACATGCCCGGCTTCCGTCCGGGCAAGGCGCCCCGTCGGCTGATCGAGCAGCGCCTGGGCACCGGCGCCATCGCGCAGCACGCGATGGAGGACTCCATCAGCGAGTACTACGTCGAGGCGCTCCAGCAGGAGAAGATCATCGCCGTCGCGCAGCCCGAGGTCGACGTCGAGACCTTCGACGAAGGTGACGGCTGCGTCTTCACCGCGACGATCGAGGTCCTGCCGGACTTCGACGTGCCCGACCACACGGGCATCGGCGTCACGATGAAGGACTGGGACGTCGAGGACGCCGACATCGACGAGCAGCTCGAGCAGATGCGCCAGCGCTTCGCCGAGGTCGACGAGGTCGACCGCGCGGCTGCGTCCGGCGACTACGTCACGTTGGACCTCAAGGTCCGCGTGAACGGTGAGGAGCTCGAGTCCGGCGACGTCGAGGACGCGCTGTACGAGGTCGGTTCCGGCGGCGTGACCCCCAAGCTCGACGACGAGCTCGTCGACCGCATGGCCGAGGACGAGTTCACCTACACCGACAACCTCCCCGACGAGTACCCCGAGCACCCGGGCGAGGAGGCCGAGTTCACGGTCACCGTGAAGGACGTGCGCGCCAAGACGCTGCCCGAGCTCGACGACGACTTCGCGGCCACGGCCAGCGAGTTCGACACGATCGACGAGTTGCGCGCCGACCTCCGCAAGAACCTGCTCGGCCGTCGCATCACCGAGGCGCGCCACAAGGCACGCGGCGACGCCCTCGAGGCCTACCTCGCGCTCGTCGACATCACGCTGCCCCCGGCCATGATCGAGGACGAGGTCGAACAGCGGCGTCACCAGCTCGAGCACCAGGCCGAGCAGTACGGCATGACGCTGGACGACCTGTTCGGCGCCGAGGACACCGACCTCGAGACCTGGACGGAGGAGGCCCGCACGCAGGCCGCCGAGTCGGTCAAGGCGCGCGTGGTCCTCGACAAGCTGGCCGAGACGCTGGAGCTCAACGTCGAGCCCCAGGACATCAACGACGAGATCGTCCGCCACGCCATGCAGATGGGCATGGACCCGAACCAGGTCGCGCAGCTCATCCAGCAGCAGGGTTCGCTGGGCGCGCTCGTCGGCGACATCCTCCGACGCAAGGCGCTCGACGCGATGCTCGACACCGCCGTCATGGAGGGCGCCCCGGACGACGACGTCCTGCGCGAGGTCGGCCTGCTCCCGACGGAGGCCGACGAGTCCGACGCGGACCCGGCGGCGGCCGCGGACAGCGACGACAGCAGCGAGAGCAGCGACAGCAGCGACGAGGACGAGTGACCAGCAGGTCTGGTGCGGC
>JBFJMP010000386.1:0-2973 GCA_041633895.1 Nitriliruptoraceae bacterium | reverse complement strand
GGTGGACGGCCGCCCCGACCTGGGCGTCATGTCGTCCGGACAGGTCGTCGGCGTGCTCGACGACCTGCCGACGGTGGCGGCCCTGGTCGACCGGATCATGGTCGAGGCGGAGGCCACGCTGGCACGACTCGGTGGGGTCGACACGGCTCCCGGCGACACGGTCACGGGGAACTGATCCCACGGACTAGCGTCGCAACGCCATGACCACCACCAACCGACGCCTCCGATCCCTCGCCGACCGCCTGGCTCGCGCCGGCGACGTCGAGGGCATGATGCTTGCGCTCGGGGCCGTCGTCGGGCTCGTGACCGGCGCGCTCGCTGCCGCCCTGATCTGGATCGTGGAGCTGGTCGGCTCCCTCGTGTGGACGGACAGCGTCCCCGTGTGGCAACTGCTCGTCGTCCCGGCCGCAGGTGGACTCGTCGTCGGGCTCATCCTGACCTACGTCGCCGCCGAGCCGTCCGGTTCCGGGATCGTGCGCACGATGGAGACGATCGCGCTGCGCGGTGGACGGTTCCGGGCCCGCGTGCCGTTCGCCGGCCTCGCCGCGACGGGTGTGGCCCTGGGCACCGGCGCCAGCGGGGGTCGTGAGGGTCCGATCGTCCTGCTCGGAGGGGCATCCGGGTCGCTGCTCGGCCAGTTGTTCAACCTCGACAGCGAACGCACGCGCGCCCTGATCGGGGCCGGTGCAGCGGCCGGGATCGGTGCCTCCTTCAACGCCCCCATCGGTGGGATGCTCTTCGCCATCGAACTGATCCTCGGTGGCCTGCGTGCCCGCTCGCTCCAGGTCGTCGTCGTCGGATCCGTGGTCGGCTCCGTGACCGCCCGAGAGCTGGTCGGTGAGGAGGTCACGTTCATCTTCGCCCCCGAGCGGACCCTCGGCCTCAACGACCCGCGGGAACTGCTGCTCTACGTGCTGCTGGGCCTGGTCGCAGCCGGGCTCGGCGTCGCGTTCGTGCGGGGCGAGAGCGTGGCGTTCGCGGTGTTCGCGCGGCTGCGGCGCCACCTGTGGCGACCCCTGACCCTGGCCATCGGTGGCCTGGGAGTCGGCGTGACCGCCATCGTCGTCCCCGAGGTGCTCGGTACGGGTCACGTGCTCCCCCCGATCGACGGCGTCCGGGAACCGATCCAGCACATGCTCGACGGCGGGTACGGCCTCGGCTGGACAGCCGTCGGGACGCTGCTGGCCCTGCTGGCGGCGAAGTTCCTCGCCACGATGTTCACGGTCGGCTCCGGCAGTGCCGTCGGCACGTTCGCCCCGACCATCTTCACCGGCGCCGCCCTCGGCGGGGCGCTGGGGACCGCGGCTGCCACCCTCGCCCCGGAGGCCGGGATCGAGCCGGCGGCGTTTGCGCTGGTCGGCATGGCCGCAGGCTTCTCGGCGACCGCCCGCGCCCCGCTCACCGCGATCCTGATCGCCTTCGAACTGACCGGCGACTACGGCCTCGTGCTGCCACTGATGCTGTCCTGCGGGATCGCGACCTACCTCGCCGACCGCATCTCCGAGGACTCGGTCTACACCCACCCACTCCACGAGCGCGGGATCACCTACGGCGAACTGCAGGACGTCGACGTCATGCAGACCGTCACGGTCGGCGAGGTCATGACCCGCGACCACCCGGTCCTGCGGGCGACCGACGACCTCGATCGGGTCCGGCGCCTGTTCGACCGCACCCGCAGCCACGGGTTCGCCGTCGTCAGCGGCGACCTCGAGCTCGTCGGCGTCGTGACGCGGACGGACCTCGACTCCCTGACGGCAGGCGACACGCCGAGCTTCAGTCGCCCGACGGCTGGCCTGACCGCCGCCGACCTCTGCACGACGAACCCCGTCGTGGTCCACCCCGACGACCCCGTCTACACCGCGGTCCACCGCATGGCGGCGTTGGACGTCGGCCGCATCCCCGTCATCGAACGCGGCAGCAACCGCCTCGTCGGGCTGATGCGCCGCAACGACGTGGTCCGTGCCTACCGCCGCGGCCTGAACCGCCACCTCGGCGAACAGCAGCGCCTCGAGACCCGCCAGCTCCGTGACCTTGCGGGGATCGACCTGATCGAACTGTTCGTCCACCCGGAGGCGACGGCCGCGGGCCGCCCGGTCCGCGACATCGGGTGGCCGGTGCGCACGATCCTGACCACGATTCGTCGCGGCGGCGAGGTCGTGATGCCCACCGGCGACACGGTGCTCGAGGCCGGGGACGAGGTCATCGTGCTGACGGACCCATCGTCGATCGGCCAGGTCCGCACCCTGGTCGAGGAACCCATCGGCGACGCGCTCGATCCAACCGATCCGACCCAGCGCTCCGAACGAGAGCCGGAGAAGAGGACCTGACGATGGCGGCAGTGGAACACCAAGCGCTGGTCGAACAACTGGTCGACCTGCACGGCACCGAGGCCGCCCCCACCGCCGAACAGTGGCACGCATTCCTCGCCGGTGACGACGGTCCCGTGCTGATGGTCTACCTCGTGGAGTTCCGCGATCACGCCGAGTACCCCGCCGATGTCGACGAACCCGACCGCACCGGGGCGGAGGCCTTCTTCGCCGCGGGCACCGAGCTGGCCAAGGTCATCGCCGACGTGGGCGGCCAGCCCGTGATGGGCGGGTTCCCGGCGATGGTCATGGCGGACGATCCCGACGACGGCCCCTGGCACTACGTGGGCGCCGCCCGGTACCCGTCGCGACAGGCGTTCGTCGACTCCTGGCTCGACCCGCGCGCCGTCACGGCCGGGGTGCACCGCCGCGCCGGCACCCGCCGCCACCGTCTCCACGTCACCCGCCCCCTCTACTGATGGTGGCCCGCTGATGTCCACCGCCCTGCGGACCGCGGCCACGCCCGGTCGTGAGCGCACGATCGATCTCGTCGCCGCCGCCACGGCCGTCGGCGTCACGTTCTACGTCGCCTCGTGGGCCCTCGCGGGGATCTGGCAGGACGGCTACGACCCCGCACGACAGGCGATCAGCGAGCTGTTCGCGATCG
>JBFJMP010000385.1:0-2974 GCA_041633895.1 Nitriliruptoraceae bacterium | reverse complement strand
GCGCGACGCCAGGCGCGGACCAACCAACGACCCTGCGTTGGGCCCTGTCGGCGAACCCGTCGTCCATCGACCCGCGCTTCGCGGTTGACGACGACGGCTTGCTCGTCGCGGATGCACTGTTCGACTCACTGGTGGCCCTCGACGACGACCTGACGACCGTCGTTCCCGCGGCTGCCGCGTCGTGGACGACGAGCGACGACGGCCTCGTGTTCACCTTCACGCTCCGCCCCGGGGCCGCCTACAGCGACGGAACTCCGGTGGAGGCGGGTGACTTCGTGCGTTCGTTCCAGCGGATCGTCGCACGGGACGTCGAACCGGCCTCGTTCCAGTACCGGCTGCTCGAGCCCGTCGTGGGCTTCGAGGAGGCCGTGGCGAACGGTGTCCCGCTCAGCGGCGTCACCGCGGTCGACCCCAGCACCCTCCAGATCGACCTCCAGTACCCGGTGGCGGAGTTCCTCGAGGTCCTGGCACACCCCTCGCTGGCTCCGGTGCCGGCGGCTGCCGACGACGTGGCGGCCTTCGCGAACCAGCCGATCGGCAACGGGCCGTTCGCCATGGTGCAGGAGTGGCAGCAGAACCAGTTCATCCGCGTGGCCCGTGTCGACGGCCACCCGACGGAGGCAGACGTCGACGAGGTGGTGTTCCAGATCTACGCCGGAGACGCCACCCGCGAGCAGCAGTTCGCCGACTTCGAACGCGGCCAGTTGGACGTCGCCGAGGTGCCCCCGGCCCAACTCGGGTCCGCAGCCGAGGCCCATGGGTCGTCGTCGGACGGGTTCACGGGGCCGGGTGTCCTGAGCGGTACGACCTCGACGCTGTACTACTTCGGCTTCAACACCGACCGTGCACCGTTCGACGACCCGGACGTGCGGCGCGCGATCTCGATGGTCATCGATCGTGGCGCCATCGTGGACGACCTGACGTTCGGTGCCCGCGTCGCGGCCGACACGCTCGTCCCGCCGTCGTTGCCCGGCGGTGGGCAGGGCCGCTGCGGCTACTGCGTCCACGACGTCGCGGCGGCACGCGCCCTGCTCGGCGGGGACGAGGGCGGGTCCGAGACCCCATCACCGGGCGACACGACATCCCCGAGCGACTCGGAGACGCCTGAGGATGCTGGCCTGCTCCCGATGGAGGAGCCGCTGCGCCTCGTGCACAACACGGGCGAGACGAACGCCCGCATCGCCCAGGCGGTCGCGGGCGCCATCCAGTCGGCGTTCGAGGTCGAGGTGGTCGTCGAGGCCGCCGACCTCGACGACTACCTCGAGGTGCTGCGCACCGGGGACATGCACCTGTTCCGGCTCGGGTACCAGGCGGAGTACCCGAGCCCGGGCGCCCTGCTGCAACCGCTGTTCCGGACCGCGAACGTGGGATCGGACAACCTGTCGCGCTTCTCGGACTCCGAGGTGGATCGACTGCTCGGACTCGCCCGCGAGACGTCAGATCCGGGCGCCAGGCAGGACCTGTACACCGAGGCCGAGACACTCGTCCTCGATGCCATGCCCGTCGCGCCGATCTTCTTCTACCGCCACACCAAGGTCGTCGCCGACGGGGTGGACGGGCTGACCCTCGACGCCCTCGGACGCGTGCGCCTGCACGAGGTCACGAAGGCGGCGGCCGGGTGAGGTCCGACCCACGCCCGGGGGCCGCGCGCGCGTCGCGAGGCCTCGTGTGGATGGGTCTGCTCGGGGCGCTGCTGCTCGGAGCCTGCACGGCAGCGCCGTTGGACATCCCGGCAGCGGTCGCGCCCGCGCCCGCGCCCCTGCCCACCCTCGAGGACACGGGGGGCCAGCCGAGCGGCGAGCTCCGCGTCGTCGTCCCCGACGAGCCCGGGCGCTGGTGGCCGCCGGATCCCCTGGACACGGCGGCTGCCGATCTGGCTGCCCTGTGGGGGCTGCCACTGCTGCGCGTGGACGAATCCGGCCAGGTCCGCCAGGGGCTCGTCGCCGAGTGGTCTGTCGGGGCGGCGGACCGTGGCTGGGAGGTCCGGCTGGAGCTGCGGCCGGGGGAGTGGACCGACGGTTCGCCGGTGACACCTGCTGACGTCGTCGCCACGCTGGAGGCCGCCCAGCGGCGCGACCCCGCGACGTTCACCCCGCTGCGCACGGTGCGTGCCGACGGCGATGCCGTCGTCCTCGGCTTCGACACCCTGTACGACGGCTGGCCCGACCTGCTCGTGGAGGCAGGGTCGGTACTACCTGCTCCGATCGTCGCCGCGGACGAGGTCCCTGACGTGACCGCGGTGTCCGGGGGGTGGTTCCGCCTGGCCGAGTACGAACCCGGGCTGCGAGCACGCTTCGTCGCGCATCCGACGTCGGCCCTCGGCGCGCCGGGCGTCGCTGAGTTCGAGGTCTACTTCAGTCCGCGCTATGACACCGCGCTCGCGATGCTGGCCGACGGCCGCGCCGACGTGGTCCTTGGCTACCTCGCCCTGAACGGCGTGGCACGCGCCGAGGACATCGCGGGTGTGGCGGCAGCCGAACCCCTCGGAGGGACGACCGTCGGCCTCCAGTTCCGCGACAGCGGCGACTACGGCGGCGATCGCCAGGCGCAGGCGCGGCGCTGGGTGGCGGCCAACATCGACCTCGGCGAGTTGCTGGACGGGATGCTCGACACCGCCGGGGCGCCCGCCTCGACGCCGTGGGCCGGCGTCGCCCGACCGTCCGAACCCGAACCCGGTGCCGTTGACCCGGTCCGGGAGTTCGTCATGATCGTCCCCACCTCCAGTGAAGTGCTGGCCTTCGCCGGCCGGGCCATCGAGCGCGACCTCAGCAGCCGGGAGTTGGCGACGGACCTGGTCAGTGAGCCTGCGCCCCGGTTCGTCGAGGCCGCTCGCACCGAACGCGACGCGGTGCTCCTGACACGCCGCACCACGCGACGTCCGCCACTGTCGCGCGACGTCGTCGTGGGGGACCTGGAGTCGACGTGGGCCGGACAGGCGGCTGGCTGGCCCTCTGACGCCGCCGCCGACGCCTTG
>JBFJMP010000384.1:0-2978 GCA_041633895.1 Nitriliruptoraceae bacterium | reverse complement strand
GTCGACCCGGGGCGGCGCCACTGTCGACCGCGGCGCTGGTCGGACGCAGCGCGCTGGCCGGGGTGCTCATGCCGATCGGGTTGGTCATCGGCGGCCTGCCGGCAACGGTGTTCTCGTTCGGTGAGGTGACCAACCACACGGCACAGGGCATCGCCTACTTCACGATGCTCGGCGTCGCCGGGGTGGTGGCAGGGCGCGCGCTCCTCGACGCGCATCGGCACCGTGCAGGCGTGCGTGATCCATCCACCCGTCGCTACCTGACGGCCCACGCGTCGATCTACCTCGGGGCGCTCGTCGTCTCGTGGGCGGCGGCGCTGCCCGAGTACCTGGGGGCGACGGACGGGATCACGACGAGCGGGACGCCCATCGGCAGCCTGCCGTACGCGCTGGCCTGCTTCGCCTTCGCGCTCGGCTTCCTGTGGCTGGCGCTCGGACAGCGCCCGCCAACCGGAGCGGTCAGCCCAGTCGGAGCGTGAGGCCGCCGTCAACGGTCATCACGGTGCCGACCACGAACGACGCCTCGTCGCTGGCGAGCCAGAGGATCGCACTGGCCACCTCGTCGGGCTGAGCCGACCGGCCGAGCGGGTGGGGGTCCGGGGCGTCGGCCATCGCACTCAGGTCGAGGTGTGCCGCGATGTTCGTCGCGACACCTCCGGGGCACACGGCGTTGATGCGCACGCCCGATGCCGCGTGGTCGAGCGCGAACGCCTGGGTCAGCCCCGTGACCGCGTGCTTGCTGGCTGTGTAGGCGGCGGCGAGTGGCTGGACCTGCAGTCCCGCTGCCGAGGCCACGTTGACGATGGCGCCCCCGTCGGTCGTCAGCATCGACGGGATCTGGTGCTTCATCCCGAGGAAGACGCCCTTGGCGTTGACGGCCATCAGTCGGTCGTACTCGTCGACGGGGATGTCGGCTGCCGGGACGAAGTGCCCCAGGATGCCCGCGTTGTTGATCGCGATGTCGAGGCTGCCGAAGGTCTGCTCTGCGGCTTCGACGAGCGCGATGGCGTCTGCCTCCTCGGAGACGTCGGCGTGGACGTACACGGCGGAGTGCCCCGCCGCCTCGATCAGGCTGACGGTCTCCTTGCCGTGTTCGTCGTCGATGTCGGAGACGACGACTGCCGCGCCCTCAGCGGCGAGGCGAACGGCCGTGGCGCGACCGATGCCGGAGCCTGCGCCCGTGACGATGGCAACCTTGCCCGTGAACCTCATGGTCCGACCTCCGTTGCAGCCCCCCGCCTGGTGCATGCTTCGACCGTAGGGAGGTGCGGGCGTCGTGCCCAGTGCCGAAGGGACCGGCGCAGCGGGCCGGACGACCCGTCCGCGGGTCCGCGGCGCAGGCGTGCAGCGCGCGGTCAGGTCGCCTGGCCGGCGAACTGCGCCTGCTGCAGTCGGGCGTACGGGCCGTCGTGGCGCATCAGGTCGTCGTGCGAACCCTGCTCGACGATCTGGCCGCCGTCCATCACCAGGATCACGTCCGCATTGCGGATCGTCGACAGGCGGTGGGCGATGACGAAGCTCGTCCGCCGGGACCGCAGCGTCTCCATCGCGTCCTGGATGAGGACCTCGGTGCGGGTGTCGACCGAGCTGGTGGCCTCGTCGAGGATCAGGATCGACGGATCGGCGAGGAACGCTCGGGCGATCGTGATCAGCTGCTTCTCGCCGGTGCTCAGGTTGTCGGCCTCGTCCGTGATCATCGTGTCGTAGCCGTCCGGCAGCATGTGCACGAAGCGGTCCACGTAGGCCACGCGTGCCGCCGCGAGGATGTCGTCGTCCGTGGCCTGTGGGTTGCCGTAGGCGAGGTTCTCGCGGATCGTCCCGCCGAACAGCCACGTGTCCTGCAGCACCATCCCGACCTGGGCGCGCAGTTCGTTGCGCGGGAAGGTGGCGATGTCCCGCCCGTCGAGGCTGATCGTGCCGCTGTCGAGGTCGTAGAAGCGCATCAGCAGGTTGACGAGGGTCGTCTTGCCTGCCCCGGTCGGACCCACGATGGCGATGGTCTGGCCGGGTTCCACGACCAGGTCGAGCCCGGTGATCAGCGGCGTGTCGGGGTCGTATGAGAAGTGCACGTCGTCGAAGACGATGCGCCCGCGGACCGGTTCGGGGTCGACCGTCGCCGCCTGCTCGGGCGACTGCTCGGGCGCGTCGAGCAGTTCCAGCACGCGCTCGAGCGAGGCCATGCCCGACTGGAACGTGGCGGTCATCGAGGCGAGGCGGGACAGCGGTTGGGAGAACTGGCGTGCGTACTGGATCAGCGCCTGCACGTCACCGATCGTGATCGCCCCGCCGGCGACGCGGAAGCCACCCACGACCGCCACGAGGACGAACTGGACGTTGCCCATGAACGCCATCGCGGGCTGGATCAGGCCGGCCGTGAAGGTCGCGCCGAGGCTGGCCTCGAACAGGGCGTCGTTGTCGGCGCGGAAGCGCTCCTCGGCATCGCGCTGGCGTCCGAAGCTCTTCACGATCGCGTGGCCGGTGAAGACCTCCTCGACCTGGGTGTTGACCGCCCCGGTGTAGCGCCACTGGGCGATGAACCGGGGGCGCGCCCTGCCGCCGAGCGCCTTGATGAGCCACACGGTGGTGGGGATGATCAGCAGGGCGACGACGGCCATCAGCGGCGAGATGACGAACATCATCACCGCCACGCCGATCAGCGTGAGCAGCGACGTGAGGATCTGGCTGGTCGTCTGTTGCAGGCTCTGGGCGAGGTTGTCGATGTCGTTGGTGACACGACTGAGCAGGTCACCGCGATCCTGTGCGTCGACGTAGCGCAGGGGGAGGTGGTGCAGCTTGCGTTCGACCTGGGAGCGCAGCTGGAACATCGAGCGCTGCACCACGCCGGCCAGGACCCAGGCCTGGCCGTACCCGAGGACCCAGCTCCCGAGGTAGATCAGGGCCACGACCAACAGGGACTGCCGGAGTGCGGCCATGTCCACACCATCGCCGAGCGATCCGGTGATGATGATGTCCGTCGCCTG
>JBFJMP010000383.1:0-2988 GCA_041633895.1 Nitriliruptoraceae bacterium | reverse complement strand
GTTGAGGCCCTCGACCAGGAGCACGTCCGGCGACTCGACGACGACGTGCTCGCCGGGGACGACGTCGTAGACCAGGTGCGAGTAGACCGGTGCGCGCACGACCGGTGTCCCGGACTTCACGGCCGTGAGGAACGAGAGGAGGGCGCGCTGGTCGTACGACTCCGGGAACCCCTTGCGGTCCATGAGGCCGCGGGCCTCGAGCACGCGGTTCGGGAACAGGAACCCGTCCGTCGTGACCAGTTCCACGGTGGGGTGGTCCGGCCAGCGCGACAGCAGGGCCTGGAGCACGCGGGCCGTGGTCGACTTGCCCACGGCCACCGAGCCGGCGATCCCGATCACGAACGGCACCTTCTCGGCCGGCCCCCCGAGGAACACGTCGCTGACGCGATGGAGGTCCTGGGTGGCGGCCACGTACAGGTTCAGCAGCCGGGACAGCGGCAGGTAGACGTCGACGACCTCGGTGAGGTCGAGGGCGTCGTTGACACCGCGGAGGTGGTCGATGTCCTCCTCGGTGAGGGTGAGCGGCGTCGCGGCGCGCAGCCGGGACCACTCGGGGCGCGTGAACGAGATCCACGGCGAGATGGCCTTCTCGAGCACGGCGACGGATCCTTCCGGCGTACAGCACGTCCGCACCCCGAACGGTAGCCATGCGCGACGACCGCACCCATTCCACGGGCGCGGAAGCGCGTCGTGCGGTCACCCCCCACCGGACCTACGATGCGTTGGCCGGGTCGCTCGGGGGCCCGAAGGCGCCCCGCCCCAATCCGTCCCGAGCAGGCGGTCCCACACCGCCTGCCAACCGGAGGCCTGACGCAGTGGCCATGTCACGCAATGCTCGGTTCATGCTGAACCGTGGGATCGCGCTGGTCCTCCTCGTCCTCGTGGCCCCCGTCCTGACCGCCCTCGCGGCGTTCTCACAGGACCGTCCCGTGCGTGTCGGCGAGGGCTCACCACGGACCGTCATCGCCGACGACACGATCCGGATCGTCGACGAGGATGCGACCGACGAGGCACGCCGCGTCGCCTCCGAGTCGGTCGAGCCGGTGATGGTCGTCGACGGAGCGGCCCAGACGGCCATCGTCGCGGACGTGCGTGCCCTGTTCGCCGAGGTGCGTGTCGCCGCCGAGCCGATCCCGGTGTCGGCCGCCGACCTGTCGCCGAACCCGTCGACCGAGGGCACCGAGACGCCGACCGAGCCGACGACGCGTGAACCGACGGACGACGAACAGGTCGAGGCGCTGCTCGCGGCCACCGACCTGCTGGGGGAGTCCGGCCTGCGTGCCATCGTGGAACTCACGACCACCCAGTTGCGCACCCTCGAGGACGAGACCGTCGTCATCTCGCAGGAGCTCGCGCGCCAACGCTTCACCGAGGCGGAACTCGACGACACCGTCGCCACACTGCTCGCAACGGAGCTGGCCGTGCGGTCCCTGCCGCGCGACACGGCGGACACGGTGGTCCGCCCCCTCATCCGCGCAGTGGCCCGCCCGACGCTGCAGGTAGATCCGGACGCGACGCAGGCGGCCCGGCAACGTGCCGCCGACGGCGTGGCCGAGGTCGCCCAGACCTGGCAGGCCGGGGACCCGATCGTCACGGCCGGGGACGTCGTCGAGCCGCTGGCCTTCGAGGCGCTGGAACAGCTCGGGCTCGAGGGCAGCAGCCCGTGGCAGGCCGTCCTGCGCGCGATCGCCGCGATGCTGCTGACGACCGTGATCATGTCCGCGTACCTGTGGCGCATGCAGCCGCGGGTGTGGCGGTCGGGTCGCAAGGTCCTGCTGTTGGCCTCGGTCGTGACGGGGTTCGCGATCGTGGTCGCGGGCGTGTCGCTGCTGACCACGCCCGACAACATCGGCTGGTGGGACGTGGTGCCGGCCGGCGCGCTGGCCATGCTCGCCGCGATCCTCGTGCACCCGGTGGTGGGCATCTCGACCATGCTGCCAGCCGTCGTGCTCGTCCTCGTGACCGCCCCCGTGTCCAACGGGGTGGCCGTCTGGGTCGCCGCGACGGTGCTGGTCTCGGTGCCGATGGTCACGTCGCTGGCATCACGTGGTGACCTGCGGTCCGCGACGCTGCGGGCGGGGGCGGCGATGCCCGTCATCGCCGGGGTGACGGTCGCGGTCTTCGGTCCGCGCGACCAGTTCGCCCTGGCCATCGGGGCCGGGGCGCTGAACGGCCTGGCGACCGCGATGCTCGTCCAGGGCCTGCTGCCGTTCCTGGAGAACCTCTACCGCCTCCCGACGGTGACGGCGCTGCTGGACCTCGCCGACCGCAACCACCCGCTGCTGCGCGAGCTCGAGCAGAAGGCCATCGGGTCCTACAACCACTCGGTGATGGTCGCCTCGCTGGTCGAGCGTGCCTGCCGCGAGATCGGCGCCAACGCCCTGCTCGGTTCGGTCGCCTCGCTCTACCACGACATCGGCAAGGTCCGCCGTCCGCACTTCTTCATCGAGAACCAGCAGGGCATCGTCAACCCGCACGACGACCTCGAACCGCAGGTGTCGGCCTCGATCATCATCAACCACGTCGAGGACGGCGTGCAGAAGGCCAAGGAGTACCGGCTGCCGCCGGAGGTCGTCGAGGCGATCGGGTCCCACCACGGCACGATGGTCGTGACCTACTTCTACCGCAAGGCCGTCGAGGCGGCGGGGGAGCACGAACACGTCGACGAGGACGAGTTCCGTTACAACGGCAGCAAGCCGCGGTCGAAGGAGGCGGCGATCCTCGTGATCGCGGACTGCTCGGAGGCCACGACCCGGTCGATGGCGATGACGCGCGGGACGCTGCCGCGTGAGGAGATCGAGGCGACGGTCGACAGCCTGCTCAAGGCGCGCATCGACGACGGCCAGTTCGACGAGTGCGACCTGACGTTCGACGAGATGCGCCGCGTACGCCACTCCATCATCGAGGCCCTGGTCGGCATCTACCACCCGCGGATCGCCTACCCGGCGGCCCCGGCGCCCACGCCGGCCGTCACCTCGTCCTGAGCCG
>JBFJMP010000382.1:0-2993 GCA_041633895.1 Nitriliruptoraceae bacterium | reverse complement strand
TTCGCGAGCGGGGTCGCGCTGGCCCGACTGCTCGTCCCCGCCGACTTCGGCGTGTACGCGGTTGCGTTCGTGATCCTGTCCGGCCTCATCAGCATGAACGAGCTGGGGGTCAGCCTGGCCATCGTGCGCTGGCCCGGCGACGTCCGCCAGATCGCCCCGACGGTGGCGACCATCGCCACCGTCTCCAGCACCACCCTGTACGTGGGGATCTTCGCGCTGGCGCCCCTGCTCGCATCCGCCCTCGGCGCGCCGCAGGCCGCTCCGATCATCCGCGTCCTGTGCCTCGTGGTCGTCGTGGACGGCGTCGTCGCGGTGTCGGCGGCCGTCATCCAACGCGACTTCCGGCAGGACCACCGGTTCGTGGCCGACGTCGTGAACACGGGGGTCGGGGCCATCGTGTCGGTCGGGCTCGCACTGGGGGGTGCCGGGGCGTGGAGCCTCGCCTACGGTCGGCTCGCCGGGTCCCTCCTGTCCGCCGTCGTGCTGATCCGGTGGGCGTCCCTGCCGTTGCGGCTGGGCTTCGACCGTGGCCGGGCCCGGGAACTGGTGCGGTTCGGGATGCCGCTCGCGGTGTCGTCGATGGTGCTCTTCGGGGTCATGAACGTCGACTACGCGATCGTCGGCTCGCGGCTCGGGCCGGACCTCCTGGGCCTCTACCTCCTGGCGTTCAACCTCTCGAGTTGGTCCGTCGTCGCCTTCTCGACGGTCGCACGCAGCGTCGCACTGCCCGGGTTCGCACGCCTCCAGCACGACCCGGAGCAGCTCAGCCAGAGCTTCGCACGCTCGCTGTCCCTGCTGTTGGCGGCAACTGGCCCCGTCGGGGCGCTGCTGCTCGTGTTCGCCCAACCGGTGATCGGGTTCGTGTACGGCAGCCAGTGGGTGGCCGCCGCGACGGCGCTCGCCCTGCTCGCGACGGTCGGGACCGTCCGGGCACTGCTCGAACTCGGCTACGACCTCCTCGTGGCCGTGGGCAGCACGCGACTGGTCCTCGCACTGCAGCTCCTGTGGTTCGTCGCACTGCTGCCCGCGATGGTCGTCGGCGTGCGGTGGGGCCTGCCGGGTGTCGCGGCCGCCCACCTCGTCGTCGCCGTGGTCGTGATCACGCCGGCCTACCTCGCGGCCATTCGCTCGGTGGGCGTCCGCCTCGCCCCGATGGCCCGCGAGTGCGTGCGCCCGGCGGTGGGCATCGCCCTGCTGCTGGCGATCGCCCTGTCGGCGCGGGACCTCGTGGGCAGTTCGGTCGTCCTGCTCGCGGGCGTGTCCGCCGTCGGCCTGGCTGCCCACCTCGCCGTGGTCAGCGGGATGCGTCGTCCGGCGCACGTGGACAACGCCCCGGTCGAGATGGTCGCGGCATGAGCACCGACGCGCACTCACGGACACCGGCGGCGCGTGTCACCGCGGTTGCCGTCCAGGTCGCCAGGATCATCCGTACCGACGGTCTGGGTGAAGTCGGTGCCCGCATGGTGCGTCGTGCCACACGACGCCTCGACGCGCGCCCCGCGCTGCTGCCGGTGTTCCCGGACGACCTGCTCGCCGACCCGGTCCCGGAGTGGACGGGGCGGGTGTCGCGTGGATCGCTCACGGTGAACTGGGTGATGACGCCGCCCTCGCCGGGATCGGGCGGGCACACCACCATCTTCCGGGTGCTCCACCAGGTCGAGGCGCTGGGGCACACGTGCAACGTGCTCCTGTACGACCGCTACCTCGGTGACGCGCGCCGCCACGCCGAGGTCATCGACCGCCACTTCGGGGGCGTCACCGGCTCGATCGTCGACGTCCGGCGGTCGGCGCCCCCGGCCGACGCGATCGTGGCGACCAGTTGGGAGACGGCGTACCCGGTCGTGCGCATCCCGGAGCAGGGGCGGCGGGTGTACTTCGTGCAGGACTTCGAACCGTGGTTCCACGCGTCGGGCAGCCTCAGCACCCTCGCCGAGAACACCTATCGGATGGGCATGCGCGGCGTGACCGTCGGGCCGTGGCTCGCGGACAAGTTGGCGGCCGAGTACGGGATGCCCTGCGACCACATCCCGTTCGGACACGACCCGGACGTCTACCGCCTCCTCCCGCCGGGCCCCCGCGACGCCGTCGGGTTCTTCGCACGGCCGTCGGTGCCGCGTCGCGGGTACGAGCTCGGGGTGCTGGCGCTGCAGCACTTCGCGGCGACCCACCCCGACGTACCCATCCACGTGTTCGGCGGTCGGGTCGCCGGCCTGCCGTTCCGCCACGAGGCACACGGCCTGCTCAGCCCGGCCGGCCTCAACGAGCTCTACAACCGTTGTGCGGCGGTCCTCGTCCTGTCGATGTCGAACGTGTCGTTGGTGCCACTCGAGGTCCTCGCAGCCGGTGCCGTCCCGGTCATGAACGCCGCCGACTTCTCGCGCGCCGCCCTCGACAACCCGCATGTCGTCCACGCCGACCCGCAGCCGCGAGCACTTGCCGAGGCGCTCGGGGACGTGGTCGCGGGACGGCGTGGGACAGCGGGGCCGGAGGTCGTCGCACGCAGCGTCCGGCGCCACCGGTGGGACGGGGCGGGCACCACCCTGGTGGACGCCGTCCGACGGGAACGCGTGCTGCCGACGACGTTGCCTGTCCACCGGGTGGAGGTGTCCTGACATGGACCTCGTGAGCATGCTGCGAGTGCTGCGGCGTCGGTGGATCGTGGTGGTCGCCATGGCGGCCGTCACCGTCGCGGCAACGGTGGCCGTCCTCGACTCGGCGCCGAAGGGGTATCGGGCAACCGGCGAGGTCCTGTTGCTGCTGCCGTCCACGACGCGGAATGGGGCGGGTACGACCACGACCATCAACCCGTACCTGCAGCTGGGCGGCAGCCTGTCCGCCGCGGGAGACGTCGTCGCCCGGGCGCTCGAGTCGTCCGAGTCGGCGCGGGCCCTGCGGGACCAGGGCGCGCTGGGGCAGTGGGAGATCCAGCTGGCGCCCGGCAGCCCCGTCCTGCACGTCGAGGGCATCGGTCCCACGCCCGCGGAGGCATCCCG
>JBFJMP010000381.1:0-2994 GCA_041633895.1 Nitriliruptoraceae bacterium | reverse complement strand
GACTCGAAGTAGATGGAGGGGCGGTCCTTGCGAGCCATGTACCGGCCCAGCGTCGGCGCGACGGTGGCCAGGCCCGCGGCCTGCCGCAGCATCCGGACCGGCGAGAGGACGGTGTTGACCACTCCGCGCGCCAGCAGTTCGAGGTCGCCCGGCTGGCGTTCACCAGCCAGCGAGTCGTCGCGCCCCTCGTGCGAGGTGTCGCGGACCTCGGGTGTGACGTCGAGCAGGACCTCGCCGAGGCCGGCCCCGGACACCCCGTCGATCACGGCGTGGTGGATCTTCGAGAGGATGCCGACCTGGTCGTCGGGCAGGCCCTCGATCACCCACAGCTCCCACAGGGGACGGGAGCGGTCGAGCTTGATCGCCATGATCCGGCTGACGAGGTCCTCGACCTGCTTGCGCCCACCCGGTGGGGGCACCGCCGTGTGCCGGATGTGGAACTCCGGGTCGAGGTCCTCGTCCTCGACCCAGTACGGCTTGTCGAGGTGCAGTGGGGTCTCGACGACCTTCCACCGGAACTGCGGCACGAGGTGGAGGCGGCTCACGAACAGGTCGCGAACCGCCTCGTAGCCGAAGTCCGGAGCCTCGGACCGGTCGACGATGATCAGCGAGCCGACGTGCATGTGCCACGTGGGGGTCTCGCCGTACCAGAAAGCCGTGTCCTGGCCGAGCAGTCGTCGCATCGCCCACCTCCTCGGGCGACACGTTAGGCGGCGGGCACTTCCTCGACGTCGTCCGCCAGCGGGGCGTCCGGCGTCGCGGTGTCGTCCGGCGCCCATCGGACGCCGGCGAGGACGAGCAACCCGGAGCCGATGAGGGTGATCGGCCAGAACGCACCGTGCGTGATCGCCTCGACGGTGAGGCCGTCGACCAGTGCGGCGACCGCGAGGACGACGAACAGCAGGCCGGCGATGAAGGACAGGGGGTCGAAGGGATGGCGTGGCATGGGTGACTCCGTTCAGGGTGGAATGGTGGCGGTGGTCAGGCGGTGGCCAGGGAACGCAAGCTCCGTCCCATGCGGTCGTCGGGGGCATCGGCCGCGCGGACGACCTCGAGACGTCCGAGCCCGACCGTGGCGTCGAGGTGCAGCCGCCCGGCCCCCTCCGTCCCGCCGAAGGACGCGGCGCCCGTGACCTCGTAGCCGTCGGCGTCCTCGCCGAACAGGGCGAGCTCACCGAGGGCGACGCGGTAGTCGACGGTGACGGTGACGTCGTCGGGGACGACGACGATCAGTTCGCCGATCCCGATGCTCGCATCGGTCGCCAGCGTCTGCCCGACGAAGTCGGTCTGGGACAGGTCGAGCACGAACTGGCCGACGCCGTGTTCGTACGTGGCGGCGAGCGTGTCGTCCGCACGCACGCTGACCATCCGTTCGCCGGCTCCCGCCGCGAGGTTGACGTCGATGTCCTCGATGGCGGTCGTGGCCAGCAGCCCGGGCACGAGCACCAGCACGGCGGGCAGGATCAGGATCCGAGCGCGACCGACGAACGCCCCGACGAGGAGGCCGCCACCCACCACGAGGAGCGCGACGGCGATCGCGGTCGACGCATCCAACGTCAGCACGTCCATGCGGTCGAGCGCGGTGAGCAAGCCGATGGACAGCAGCGCGATCGCCACGGTCACCCGGCCCAGCACCGACGGCGGCTTGGGCGGACGGGCTCGTTCCGCCGCGAGGTCAGCCCGCACCTCGTCCATGACCTGGTCCACGAACGCGGGCTCGGTGACGACGACGTCCGACGAGTCCGCGAGCGCCTCGTGGGCGGCTTCGACGGCGGGGTTCGGATGGGGTGGGGTGGTCGCCGTGGTCCCGCCACCCGCCACGGCGGGGACGCGTTCGGCGCGTGGCTCGGAGCGCCAGAGCGCGACGCCAGCACCGATCAGCAGCAGGGGCCAGACGATGGACCGGTCGGCAACCTGGTCCGCGAGGGCGAGGCCGCCCAGCACCAGGAGGCCGATGGCCACCCAGAAGGCGGTCGAGCGCTCGGAGGTCCGAGGCGGTTCGGGCACCGACCCAGCCGGGGTCAGGACCCACAGGGCGAGGTAGACGAGGAGGCCGAAGCCCCCGGTGACCGTGGCGACCACGAAGACCACCCGGACGATGACCGGGTCGATGTCGAAGTAGGCGGCCAGGCCCGACGCGACGCCACCGATGACCTTGTCATCGGTGTTGCGCACGAGTCGGCGGGTGGTGGTGGCGTTCATGATGCTGCTCCGCATTGGTCTGCGTGGGAGGGGTGGCGGCGACCGGGTCCCGATCGCCAACCCAAGCATGCGCCCCACCCACCCCGCCGGCGATGGGGGACCACCCTGATCCGACCCTGAGTCACCCCGGGGTGGACGGGGGCGAGCCCGCGCCCGCCGGTGGGCGTGATGTGGAACGATCGTGGTCCCGCCACACCGCCGTTCAGGGAGTCCCGTGACCACCACGTCCACGTCAGCCGCCGCCCCGTCGCGGATGCAGTTCGTGCGGTCGGGACGCGATCGCGTGATCCGTGGTGTGGCAGGCGGGCTCGGGGCGCGCACGGGGGTCGACCCGGTCCTCCTGCGCATCTTCTTCGTGGTCCTGACGCTGGCCGGCGGCGCCGGTGTGCTGCTGTACGGGATCGCTGTCGTCGCGTCCGTGGAACCCGAGCCCGGGACCGAGCCGACGCGGCGCCCACTGGACCTCCAGCAGGCCGGCGCGGTCACGCTCGTGGCGCTCGGGCTGTTGCTGTTCCTGCGCAGCATCGGCCTGTGGTTCGGCGACGAACTGGTCTGGCCCGCGGTGCTGGCCGGCCTGGCGTCGGGGGTGATCTGGACGCGCGGCAGCACCCAGCCGACGACGCTGGAGGTGCCGTCGGACCCGTTGGGCCTGTCCGGGCCGCGAGGCCAGGTCGCAGGGCGCCTCGTCGTCGGCCTGACCCTTGCCGTGGCCTCGGGGATCGCCTTCCTCACGACGTCCGCCAATCCGCTGGAGGTGCTCGCACCACTGGTCGGCATCGTCGTGGGTGGCGT
>JBFJMP010000380.1:0-2996 GCA_041633895.1 Nitriliruptoraceae bacterium | reverse complement strand
GTCCCGGACCACGTCCCGACGGGCGATCTCGTCATCGACGCGATGGTCGGCATCGGGGCGACGCCTCCTCTGCGCGGCGTGCCGGCGGTGGTCGCGACCTGGATGCGGACCTTCGACGTGCCCGTGGTGTCGTTGGACCTTCCCAGCGGCCTCAGTGGCGACATCGGCCTGCAGGGCATGTCCGTCACGGCCGACGTGACCGTGACGCTGGGCCTGCCCAAGGTCGGCGTCCAACCGTTCATCACCCACCCGTTCGTCGGCGACCTCTACGTCGCGGACCTCGGGATCCCGGACGGGGCGTGGGAGGCGATCGGGATCGCGCCACCGCACGCGCTGTTCGCGAACGGTCCCCTCGTCCGCATCGTCGACGAGGCCGGCGCCGGCAGTGACGCCGGGACCCCGGACCAGCAGGGCTGAGTGCGGGGCGCACGTTGACCTGCGAGGTCATTGACGGCCGGAGGTGAACGGCGTTATGTTAGTGACGTTCAGTTAACGGTGTTCACTCGCGCGTCGTCTCCCGGCCCGAGTGGCCACACACGAGGGGAACTCCCATGGCCCGGCCCGACACCACCTACACAACGTTCACGACGGCGTTCGCCGTGACGCACCGCAAGGCGATCATCGTCCTGACGCTCCTCTTCATGGCGTTGGCCGCGGTCATCGGCGGCGACGTGCAGTCGCAGCTGAAGTCGGCCGGGTTCGACGACCCGAACGCCGAGTCCAGCCACGCCGACGCGATCCTCACCGAGGAGTTCAGCGCCGGCGCCCCGGAGGTCATCCTCCTCGTGACCGCCACCGGCGGCGACATCGACGACCCCGCGGTCGCCGCAGCGGCCACCGATGTCCAGGCCGCGATCGCCGCGCGCGAGGACGTCCTCGAGGTCGCCTCGTACTGGTCGTTGGGGTCACCGCCCCCGCTGCGCTCGACCGGCGGCGACCGCGCGATCGTGATGGTCCGGCTCGTCGGTGACGACGACGCCAAGCTGACCACCGCCACCGAACTGCGGGAGGAGTACGAGGGCGAGACCGGCCCCATCGAGGTCGGGTTCGGCGGCTTCGCGACCACCTTCTCGCAGGTCAACGAGATCATCGAGGAGGACCTGGTGACCGCCGAGGTGATCGCCCTGCCGATCACCCTCGTCCTGCTCGTGTTCATCTTCGGGTCGGTCGCCGCGGCACTGCTGCCGCTGGCCATCGGTGGCTTCGCGATCGTCGGCACCTTCCTCGCCCTCAGCGTCATCGCATCCGTCACCGACGTGTCCGTGTTCGCGCTGAACTTCACGACGGCCATGGGGCTGGGCCTTGCCGTCGACTACTCACTGCTGATCGTGTCCCGCTTCCGTGAGGAACTCGCCGCCGGCCAGGAGGTCAAGGACGCCGTGCGCCGGACCGTCGCCACGGCCGGCCGGACCGTGCTGTTCTCGGCCGGGACGGTGGCCGCGAGCCTCGTCGCGCTGCTGGTGTTCACGCAGTACTTCCTCCGGTCCTTCGCCTACGCCGGGATCGCGGTCGTCGCGCTGGCCGCGTTCGGGGCCGTCGTGGTGCTGCCGGCCGTGCTCGCGGTGGTCGGCACCAACGTCAACCGCTGGCAGGTGCGCACCCCCAAGGTCGGCGACGACGAGAACGGTCGCTGGCACCGGATGGCGATGTTCGTCATGCGCCGCCCCCTGCCGATCGCCACGGCGTCCGTCCTGTTCCTGATCGCCCTCGGCCTGCCCTTCCTCGGCGTCGAGCTCGGCTTCCCCGACGACCGCGTCGTGCCGGAGGGCACGTCCTCGCGCGACGTCGGCGACATCCTCCGCGACGAGTTCGCGTCGGCCGAGGGTCAGCCGACGATCGTGGTCGCCTCGGACATCGGTGGCGCGGACGCACGCGCGGACGACATCGCCGCCTACGCCACGGAGCTGTCGACCCTGCCGTCGGTCGCCCGCGTCGACGCGGTCACGGGTTCGTACCTCGGTGGCTTCCAGGTGCTCGGTCCGACGGACTTCTCGCAGCGGTTCGTGAACGAGGCCGGGACCTACCTCAGCGTGGTGCCCGCCGTCGAGCCCATGTCGCTCGCCGGCGAGGCGATGGTCGCCGAGGTCCGCGCCGTCGATGCGCCGTTCGACGTGCTCGTCGGTGGCCCGTCGGCGTCGCTGGTGGACGGCAAGGCCGGGCTGCTCGACCGCCTGCCGTTGGCCCTGGGGCTGATCGCCGTCATCACCTTCTTCGTGCTCTTCATGTCCTTCGGGTCGATCCTCATGCCCATCAAGGCGATCGTGCTGAACCTGCTGTCGCTGACGGCGACGTTCGGGGCGCTCGTGTGGGTGTTCCAGGACGGCAACCTGTCCGAGCTGCTCGGGTTCTCGGCGACCGGGACGCTGGTCATCAGCATGCCGGTGCTGATGTTCATCACCGCGTTCGGCCTGTCGATGGACTACGAGGTGTTCCTCCTGTCCCGCGTGAAGGAGGAGTACGACCGCACCGGTGACGACGTCAAGTCGGTCGCGCTCGGGCTCGAACGCACGGGCCGCATCGTCACCGCCGCCGCCGTGCTGATCGCCGTCGTCTTCATCGCGTTCGCCACCTCGCGCGTGTCGTTCATGAAGATGTTCGGGCTCGGGATGGCGCTCGCCGTCCTGGTCGATGCGTTCATCGTGCGGACCACGTTGGTCCCGGCGTTCATGCGCCTCGCCGGACGCGCCAACTGGTGGGCACCTGCTCCGCTCCGGCGCTTCCACGACCGCTTCGGCTTCAACGAGCACGTCGACCTGGATGTCGATGTGGATCTCACCGCGTCTGACAGCGTGAGCGGCGCGGACGCCGACCTGGAGCCGGTGCGATGAGCAGCACCGACACCCGTGAGCGCGCCCGTCGCGGCGAGGGCGCAGCCCTGCGCGACGAGCTGCTCGACGCGGCCGAGGCGCTGCTGATCGAGAAGGGGTCGATGGACAGCGTCTCGATCCGCGCGATCGTCGATGCCGTGGGCGTCACGCCGCCGTCCATGTACCTGC
>JBFJMP010000379.1:0-3012 GCA_041633895.1 Nitriliruptoraceae bacterium | reverse complement strand
GGGCGCCGCGGTCGGGGCGGTCGAGTAGAGCGCCTCCTTGCCGGAGGCGTCGCGTTCGCGCGCCGCAGGATCCGGCCGCGACACGCGGTCGAACCGGCTGATGCGCCCGTCGTCGGTGCGGTCGTCAGCCACGCCACGACCCACCCGCGTCGAGGTCCACGACCTCGATCTCGGAATCGGTGTCGGAGTCGGAGTCGCCGTGCAGGTCCACGACCGCCACCTCGGGCACGTCGGGCGACGGGGCCTCGGGCGACGGCGCGGTTTCGGCACCGCCGTGGGTGATCCCGAGGATCTCGTCGCGCCGGACGGTGTCCCACAGCGCACTCGTCCACAGGTCGTCGGGGATCGGCGTCCCGACCAGTTCGCGCGCGATGATCCGGTAGGCCGCCGCCCCGGGGACGTCGTGACCGGTCGCGAGCAGGCTCTGGCCCTCGGTCGGGGCCTCGGCGAAGCGGATCGACTTGCGGACCGGCGCCCCGATGAGGGGCAGTTCGTAGCGCGCGAGCAGGTCCTGGAGGACCTCCTTGCCGTGCCGGGTCCGCGGGTCGAACATCGTGGCGACCAGACCCATGACCTCGAGCCCACGGTTGGTGAGGCGCCGGACGTCGTGGATGGTCTCGAGCAGCTGGGCCACACCCCGGTGGGACAGCGTCTCGCACTGCACCGGGATGACCACCTTGTCGGCGGCGGTCAGGCCATTGATCGTCAGCACGCCCAGCGACGGGGCGCAGTCGATCAGGATCGAGTCGTAGGTCTCGAGCAGGTCGTACAGCTCGCCCCGCAGGAGGTACTCGCGTCCCGTACGCGACAGCAGCGTGACCTCGGCACCGGCGAGGTCGATGTTCGCGGGGGCGAGGTCGACCTCGCCGTGCTGCACGATCGTGTCGGCGAGGTGGGTCCGGCCGGTGACCGTGTCGTGCAGGGACGGCTCGATGCGATCCGGGTCGTAGCCGAGCGAGAACGTGAGGCACGCCTGGGGGTCGAGGTCCACGACGAGCACCGCCTGGCCGAGTTCGGCCATGGCTGCCGCCACCGACAGGGTGGAGGTGGTCTTGCCGACCCCACCCTTCTGGTTGGCGAAGGCGTAGACAGTCGCGGTCATCAGGGTCCCCGGATGCGTGGAGGCGACGGTACTTGACCCGCCCGACGCATGGGCAACCCCACCCCGGCCGAACGGTGGGAACGCCCGCGTGGGTGCGCGACCCGTCAGCGCCCGATGTTGCCCAGCACCCCGCGGATCAGCTTGAAGCCCTTGCGTGCGAGGCCCTTCTTGCCGTGCGGTGCGATGCCCGCCGCGAGGTCCTCCGCGACGCCCCACGCGGCCGACGAGGATCGCGACCCGCCACCACCGACGCGCCGCCCCGTGCCGGGGCGGGACCCGCTGCGCGACGACGAGGACGAACGTTCGGCGCGTGCCTTCTCCTCAGCCGCCGCGCGTGCCGCCTCGACCTCAGCCGCCTTCGCCTCCTCGACGGCGCGTTCCTCCATGCGCGCGCCGAGGAGTTCGGCCGCCGACTCGCGGTCGACCTCCTCGCGGTACTTGTCGCGCAGGTCCCCGTTGGCGATCAGGTCCTGCACCACGGCGTCGTCGACCGCGTCCATGGTCGACACCGGCGCGACCAGGCGGGTGGCGACCGTCGGGGTCGGGGCACCCTTGGGCGACAGCACGGTCACCAGCGCCTCGCCGATGCCCAACTGGGTCAGCGTCTCGCGCACGTCGTAGTGCTCGCTGATCGGGAACGTCGCCGCCGTGGCCTTCAGCGCCTTCTGGTCCTGCGGCGTGAAGGCCCGCAGGGCGTGCTGGACCCGGTTGCCCAGCTGGGCCAGCACGTCCTCGGGAACGTCTTTGGGGTTCTGGGTCACGAAGAACACGCCGATGCCCTTGGACCGGATCATGCGCACGGTCAACTCGACGGCCTCGGTCAGCGAGGACGTCGCACCGTCGAAGAGCAGGTGGGCCTCGTCGAAGAAGAACACGAGCTCGGGCTTGTCCGGATCGCCGACCTCCGGCGAGGTCTCGTAGAGCTCGGCGAGCAGCCACATCATGAACGTCGAGAAGATCTTCGGCTGGGTCTGCATGTCCGTCAGGTTCATGACGGTGATGACGCCCTTCCCGTCACGTGTGCGCTTGAGGTCGTCCACGTCGAACGCCGGCTCGCCGAAGAACTGCTCGGCGCCCTGCACCTCGAGCTCCATGGCCTTGCGCAGGAGCACGTTGAGGGTGGCGGTGGACATCCCGCCGTACTCCTTCTGGACCTCCTTGCCCTCGTCGCTGGTCAGGTGCTTGATGACCTCGACGAGGTCCACGAGGTCGAGGAGCGGCAGGCCGGCCTCGTCCGCGAACTTGAACAGGACCTGCAGGACGGACTCCTGGGTGTCGGAGCAGTCCATGACCTTGGCCAGCAGCAGCGGTCCGAACTCGGACACGGGCACGCGCAGCGGCGTGCCGACCTCGCCCGTGATCGACAGCAGCTCGACGGGGAACCGCTCGGGCGTCCACGGGATCTCCATCCCGTCCATGCGCTCGTCGATCTTGGGATGCCCACCGGACTCGACCGCCAGACCGGTCAGGTCGCCCTTGAGGTCGGCCAGGAACACGGGTACGCCGGCCCGGGACAGCTGTTCGGCGAACACCTGCAGGGTCTTGGTCTTGCCCGTCCCGGTGGCGCCGGCGATCAGGCCGTGCTTGTTCAGCATCCCGAGGGGCGCCTGCACGTAGACCTCGTTGACCGTGTCGTCCAGGGTCGGCACGAGGCCGCGTCCGAGGATGATCGCGTCGTCGTCGAACCCGTATCCGGCCTCGAGATCGGCCTTCAGTGCGTCACTCACCCGGCGTCCTTTCGCAGCGGACCGAGCCTACTTGCGTTCCCCGCGCCGGGGTCCGGGTTGCCGGTGCCCGTCAGGAGGGCGGATCAGCCCGCGACGTAGGCCGCCACACCGGACGCCGTGAGTTCCACCGCGATCGCCAGCAGCAGCATCCCCATCACGCGGGTGACCAGGTGGATGCCGTTG
>JBFJMP010000378.1:0-3013 GCA_041633895.1 Nitriliruptoraceae bacterium | reverse complement strand
GTGACGCCTACGGCCACGACGTCGCCAGCCTCGGCACCGGTGGCACGATCCCGTTCGTCGGTCCGTTCGCCGAGGCGATGGGCGGGGCGGCCTGCCTGCTCATCGGGGTCGAGGATCCGGCCACCAACGCCCACGGCGAGGACGAGTCCCTGCACCTCGAGGACTTCCTCAAGGCGTGCCTGTCCGAGGTGTTCCTGTTCGCCAACCTGGCCGCGGACGCCGACGCCATCCGACGCTGACACCGGGCTGCCCGCGCCCACCTCGGCGGGCTCGGCAGCACTCAGGCACTCAGCCGACGAGCAGCGCCCCGAGGAACCACCCCGCGCCAGCCACGACCGCGCCCACGCCGAGCGTGACGACGATCGACAGCGCCTGGAGGTCCTCCCGCCGCGACGCGACGTCGAGCATCCACGTGGACCAGGTCGTCAGCCCGCCGCAGAACCCGAGGCCGGGGACGAGGACCGAGCTGGCGGTGGCGTCCTCGGCACCGGCGAGCCCGACGATGAGGCCGAGCAGGGCGGCCCCGGCGAGGTTGACCAGGGCCGTGCCCTCGCGACGGCCGCGCAGTTCGGTGACCTCGCCGCGCACGAGCGCCCCGATGCCGCCGGCGATGATCGCGAGCACGATCATCGCATCCCCGCCAGCAACGAGGCGTCCGACTGCTGGAGCCCGAGCCGGGCGAGCGCCAGGCCGCCGATCATGGACGCCAGGCCGTACGCCAGCACCATGACGGGCCGGTCACCGAGCGCCACGAGCTCCACGGCGACCGCCGAGAAGGTCGTGAACGAACCCAGCACCCCGGTGGTGAGGAACACCCGCTGCACGGGCGGCAGGCTGCGGGCGAACCCGACCAGCCGTGCGAGCAGGTAGGTGCCGAGCAGGTTGACGACGAGCGTCGCCAGCGGGACGGTGTCGACGTCGACGACCTGCGCGACGATCCAACGCAGCAGCGTGCCGACGGCCCCGCCGGCCAGCACCGCGATGCGTTCGTCCCGCGTCATCCGTCCGGTCAGCCGCCGTACAGCGAGTCGATGGAATCGCTGTACTTCGAGTGGATGACGCTGCGCTTGAGCTTCATCGTCGGCGTCATCTCCTCGGTCTCGGGCGTCCACTCGGTCGGCAGGATCGTCCACTGCTTGATCTGCTCGACCCTGGCGAGTTCGGCGTTGCCGGCCTCGATGGCGCGCTTGACCTCGGCCTGGACGGCCTCGTGCTGGGACGCCTGGGCGACCGACTCGAACGGAATGCCCTTGGCCTCGCACCAGCCCGGCAGGACCTCGGCATCGAGGACGACCAGGCCACCGATGAAGGGGCGGTCGTCACCCACGGCACAGATGGACCCGATGATGTCCGACTTGGGCTTGATCGTCTCCTCGATGTTGTTCGGGGAGAGGTTCTTGCCGCCGGCCGTGATGATCAGTTCCTTCTTGCGGCCGGTGATGCGCAGGTAGCCATCCGCATCGATCGAGCCGAGGTCGCCGGTGTGCAGCCAGCCCTCGTCGTCGATCGCCTCGGCCGTCGCCTCGTCACGGTTGAGGTAGCCCGGGGTGATGTGGGGACCGCGGGCCAGCACCTCGCCGTCCTCGGCGATCTTCATCTCCGTACCCGGCATCGCCTCGCCGACGGTGCCGATGCGGTCGCGGCCGGGGCGGTTCGACGTGATCGCCGCCGTCGACTCGGTCATGCCGTAGACCTCGAGGATGTTGAGGCCGATGGCGGCGTAGAACAGCATCAGGTCGGCCGAGATCGGGGCGGCACCCGACAGGCGGTACATCGACTCACCCAGCCCGAGGCCGTCACGGATCTTGGGGTAGATCAGCTTGGCGGCGGCCTGGTGCTTGAGGTTGGCCACGAACGGGACGGTCTGCCCACTGCGGCGGCGACGCTCCACCTCGATGGAGTTGTCGATCGCGCCCGTGATCAGCTTGCGGCGACGCTCGTCCTCGGCCTCGAGCTTGGCGTAGATGGCGGCGTGCATCTTCTCCCAGATGCGCGGGACCGCCATCAGGACCTGGGGCCGCGTACCGGTCAGCGACTCGAGGATCTTCTTGACGTCCGAGACGAACTCGACCTCGGCACCCATCTTGATGCCGGCGTAGTGCGACACCATCCGCTCGGCCACGTGCGCGAGCGGCAGGTACGACACGACCCGCATGTTGGGCGGCAGTTCGATGTTCTCGTCCAGCGCACCCATCTGGTACATCATGTTGAGGTGGGTGATCTGCACGCCCTTGGGCGGCCCCGTGGTCCCGGACGTGTAGATGATCGTGCAGACGTCGTCGGGCGTGACGGACTGCCACGCGTTGTCGAACTCGCCCTGGCCGGTCTTGAGGGCCTCGGCTCCGGTCTCGAGCAGGTGGCTGAACGTCGACTCCGCGTCGCCCTCGGGGTCGGCGTCGATCGTCACGATGTGGGTGAGGCTGCCCACCTGGTCGCGGATGTCACGCCACTTCTCGACGTACTCCTTCTCGACGATGGCGACCTTCACGGCCGCGTCGTTGGCGATGTAGGCGGTCTGGTCGTGCGACAGCGTGTTGTAGACCGAGATCGGTGTGGCGCCCGCGAGCAGGGCGCCGATGTCGGCGACCGGGTGCTCGGGACGGTTGTTGGCCATGATGGCGACGCGGTCGCCGTGCCCGACCCCCAGGGCGCGCAGGCCCATCGCCACCTGCGAGGCGAGGCGCTGGTAGTCCGCCCACGTGCGCTTGCGGACGGTTCCGCTGTCGCGGTCGACCAGCGCCGTCTTCGTCGCGTGGTCGCGCGCCGTGGCCATGAACATGTCACAGACCGTCTGGCCCTCGATGGCCTTGAGGATCCGTTCCTGCACTGCGTTCGCCGCCATGTCTCATCCCGTGTGTGTGCCGTCAACCGACACCACGCACGCTATTCGCACGGCGGCCCGCGTGCGCGCGGTAGAGACATCCCTGTCCGGTGTCGCGACATCACTGTGCGCACCACAACAGGGTGGAGTGCGGCGTCGGGATCCGACCAGACGGAATCGCGGCCCCCCCCG
>JBFJMP010000377.1:0-3015 GCA_041633895.1 Nitriliruptoraceae bacterium | reverse complement strand
GATCCGGACGACTTCGCGTTCCAGGTCAGTTCGATCGATCGGTTCGACCTCGACGGCTACCGGGAGCTGGCGTCGATCGGCGTCACCGACATCGTCACGATCCCGTGGCTGCTGCAGGGGGTTCCGCTCGACGGCCCGCTGCAGGACAAGGTCGACGCGATCCACGCGTTCGGCACCGACACGATCGCCAGGTGGTGAGACAGGGGAGTGGACATGGGTGAGCACCCTGCACGGGCCGGGGCGCGTCGGTCGATGGAGGCCGTCATGGCTGGGGACCGCGAGGCATGGCTGGCGAACTTCACCGAGGATGCGCTGGTCGAGGACCCGGTCGGGCCGTCACCGCTCGACGAGTCCGGGAACGGCCACCGGGGCCGGGCCGCGATCGGCGCCTTCTGGGACACGACGATCGCGACGATGAACGGGATCCGGTTCGAGATCCACGACTCGTTCGCGAACGGCAACGAGGTCGTCAACGTCGCGTCGATCCACCTGGACCTGCCGGGTGGCATCACCGCCCGCACCGACGGGGTGTTCCACTACGTCGTTGACGACGACGGCCTGGTCACGAACCTGCGGGCGCACTGGGAGATGGACCGGATGCTCGCCACCATGGCGCAGCCGACGGACTGACTCAGTCCAGGCAGTAGGTGATGACGCCGGCGATGCCGACGGGGCGGAAGCCGCGTTCCGAGAAGCTGGCGAAGACGAGTTCGGCCTCGTCGCTCGTCTCGAAGTACAACGCGGCGCCCCACATGTCGGCGTCGACACCGAGGTGTTCCGCGGCGTTCTGGTCGCAGCCCAGCTCGCCGAGCCCGAGGGGCCGGTAGCCGGCCGCGCCCGCGACGGTGTTGGCCTCCTCGAGGCCCTCGTCGCTGCCCGGCTCCGTCACGACCATGTAGACGCCCCATGCGGCAGCACCGTGCGCCAACCGCATCTCCGCGGGGAAGGTGGTGGTGGGATCGGCGGGGTCACCCGTGGCGGCGGCCGCAGACGGTTCCTCGGTGGCGGTCGGGACGTCCGTGTCGTCCGAGGCGGCCTCCGGCGTCGCCGCCGTGGCCTCGTCGGGCGTCGCGTCGTCGACCGTGGCCTTCGCGTCCGCGTTGCTGGAGCCAGCGGTGGTGGCGTCGTCGGCACACCCGCCCAGCAGCAGGCTGACGGTCATGGCAGCGGTCACGGACGCAACGTGCGCACGACGAAGCATGGTCCCCCACGGGCTCGGTGCCGTGTGTCTATCACGCCGCTGCGGCTCAGTTGATGAGGGGCAGGCCCTGGCCCGACGGCCCCATGCCGTGCATCCCGGGCCCGGGGGTGTCGTCCTCGACCGCGGGCATCGCGTCCACGGCGTGCTGCAGCGGGTGCAGGAATGGCATCGCCGTGGGGTCCAGTTCCTCGCCGGGGAGGAACTCGCCCAGCTCGTCGTCGGACAGCGGCGCGGCGGTGATCTCGGGGGCGTGCTTGCGTGCCCCGTAGACGAGCAGCATGGCGTCCTGGCCGTTCACGTCGCCCTCGACGACGAAGCCCCAGCAGGGCACGGAGTCCTCGACGAGCTGGTCCTGCGCGAAGCGTGCGATCAGGGCGTGGCGGGTCTCGTCATCCTCCGGGAACCCGGACAGCTTCATGAGACGGGTGCGATCGGGACCCGGGAGCACGATCGTGGGTTCGATCGGCCGACCGTGCTTCTTCAGCAGGTCCTTCGCTGCCTCCTCGCAGACGAAGCGCAGCTCCTCGAACTTCACGTGTGCTCCAGCAGTGGGGGATCAGACCGCGGTGGTCGCGCCCAACGAGGCCGACGACACCGTGCGCGCGTACTTCGCGAGGACGCCGCGCGTGTAGCGGGGCTCGAGCGGCACGAACGCCTCGCGGCGCCGGGCGAGTTCGTCGTCGGCGACCAGCAGGTCGATCGTACGGTCGGTGACGGAGATGCGAATCCGGTCGCCGTCCGCGACGAGCCCGATGGGACCACCGTCCGCGGCCTCGGGGGCAACGTGGCCGATCGAGAAGCCGTGCGTGGCGCCCGAGAAGCGGCCGTCGGTCATCAGCGCCACGCTGTCACCGAGGCCGGCACCCTTGATCGCGGCCGTGGTCGCCAGCATCTCGCGCATGCCGGGTCCACCCTTCGGGCCCTCCCAGCGGATGACGACGACGTCGCCGGCTTCCACGACGCCGGTGAGCACGGCCTCCAGCGCTGCCTGCTCGCCGTCGAACACGCGCGCGGTGCCCTCGAACTCGTGCTGCTCGGCCGGGATGCCTGCGACCTTCACGACGGCGCCCTCGGGTGCCAGCGAACCCTTGAGGATGACCAGGCCGCCCTCGGCGTGGATCGGGTCCGACAGCGGGTGGACGACGACGCCGTCGGGCGCCGGGATGTCCATGTCGGCGAGGTTCTCCTCGATGGTGCGACCGGTGACGGTCATGCAGTCGCCGTGGAGCAGCCCGGCGTCGAGCAGTTCCTTCATCACGACCGGCACGCCGCCGATGCGGTCGAGGTCGTTCATGACGTAGCGGCCGCCGGGCGTGAGGTCGGCGATGTGGGGCACGCGGCCGGCCAGGTCGTTGAAGTCGTCGATCGTCAACTCGACGTCGGCCTCGCGGGCGATCGCGATCAGGTGCAGGACGGCGTTGGTCGAACCGCCGAGCGCGCTGGTCACGAAGATCGCGTTCTCGAGCGACCTCCGCGTGATGATGTCGCGGGCACTGATGCCCAGTTCGAGCAGCTTCACCACCGTCTCACCGGAACGGCGGGCGAAGTCGTCACGCCGGGGGTCGATGGACGCCGGTGACGCCGAGCCGGGCAGGCACAGGCCCATCGCCTCGATCGCCGACGACATCGTGTTTGCGGTGAACATGCCGCCGCAGGAGCCTTCGCCCGGGCAGGCGGCGCGCTCGATCTCGGCCAGTTCCTCGTCGTTGATCGTGCCGCGCCCACGCGCGCCCACGGCCTCGAAGACGTTCTGGATCGTGATGTCCTCGCCGTGCAGGGTGCCCGGCATGATCGAGCCGCCGTACAGGAACACG
>JBFJMP010000376.1:0-3023 GCA_041633895.1 Nitriliruptoraceae bacterium | reverse complement strand
GTCGACGAAGGTCACGTCGAGGTCGTCGGCCACGCCGGTCGTGCGGAACTGCACGCCGTCCACGCGCCCCATCCACACGGGAGCGGAGGCGGTCGACACACCGGCACCTTCGGCGGAACCGGGGTCGGGCAGGTGTTCGGACTCGGCGGTCAGCGGCGTCCAGGCACTCCATCCGTCGGCGTCGACGAAGCGGACGTCGACCGTCGCGGCGGGGTCAGCGCCCCAGTCGGCGCCGACGAGCACGGCGTCGCCCGGGTCGACCACGGCGGACACGATCGGGGTCGGGGCGGTGGCCGCGAGCGACGGGGCGCGCACGGCACCGCTGGCCACACCCATGTCGAGTGCCACGGTCCGCGTGTGTGCGGCTGGCGGGCCGGTGGTCAGGTCGCCGACCACAGGCACCGCCGTGGTCGCGAGGACCACCGTGCCGACAGCCAGACTGCGAACCCTCATCCACCTCATCCTCTCGTCGGCGCACGCCGACGACCGTGCTCTCCCTCAGTGTCGGCAGCAGGGACCGACGACTTGCGTACCGAATGCAACATGAACAACATCAGCAACACTAGCAACATCAGATCGGACGATCCCACGATCCGCGCGCGACCGGCCGTCGAGCGCGCGGTTCCCGTCCAGCGTGTCAGGACCCGAGGCGCCCCGTGGGCTCGAACCACTGTCCTTCTGGCGGCAGGATGGCCAGGTTGATCCGTGGCAACGGTACGCCGAACAACCCGTGGATGTCCTCGAGGTCGACGAAGTCGATGACGTCGGACTGGCCCATCGCCCCGGAGTACTCCGCGAAGCCCAGTGCCGTCACCCCGACGCCCTGCGCGGCGAGGTCCTCCAACGGCTCCACGAAGCAGCGCGCGTCGTTCGATCCCACGTAGACGTGGGCGAGGTCGCCCTCCGCATGGCGCGAGAGGATGTGCTCGACCATGTCGTCGTCGACGTCGGAGTCGTCGACCTTGGGGCGCGCGAACACGCGGAAGCCCTCTTCGAGCAGCCACAGCACCCAGCCGCGCAGCGGGCCGGCGACGTGTGGCGCGACGTTGACGAAGACGCAGGCCTCGACCTCGTCACCGTTCGCGCGGTCGACGAGCCAGTGTCCGAGCACGGCGAGGTCGGGACGCTCCTTCGAGGTCGGCTTGCCGTCGATGATGTTGGCGAGCGTCATGTCGATGTTCGGGGCATCCCAGACGAGGACGTGCCGGCCCATGCGTGCTCCTTGTGGTCAGGCAGCCCTCAGAAGCAGGCCGACGCCATCCACTGGTAGGGGTTGACGGCGCTGCCCCCGCCCGGGTGCACCTCGAAGTGGACGTGCGGCGTCCCGCGCGCGTTGCCGGTGTCGCCGTTGTAGGCGATCAGCTCACCGGCCTCGACGCGCTTGCCGACGTAGGACGCGTCGGCGTACCCGGACAGGTGGGCGTAGAAGTACTCGTTGCCGTCGTCGCCCCACAGGTACAGCTGGATGCCACCGAGGCCGCCCGAGTTCATGCGGGTGATGCGGCCATTCGTGAAGGCGTACACCGGCACGTTGTAGGGCGCCATGACGTCGACGCCCTTGTGGCTCCGCCCGCCCGACCGGGGGTTGCCCCACGAGTTGGTGAAGTGGTTGGAGTCGTGGATGCAGGCGTAGATGCCCTGCTGGACGCCGCGGTCGATCACGCGTTGGCGTTCCGCGCGCTGCCGCAGGTCGACGGCCAGGGCCGTACGGGACACCAGTTGCGAGTCGATCGTGTCGCGCTGCTCGGCGAGCCGCCCCATCAGGACATCCAGTTCCGCGGCGCGGTCGGCGATCAGGGCCTGCGTCTGGTCGAGCTGGTCGCGCAGCGCGGTGGCCTGCTCGAAGCGTGCGTGCTGGCGACCGTTGAGCGCGGACATCAGCGACGCCCGCTCGATCGCTCCCTGCGGGCCGTCGGAGGTGACCAGCGACTCGAACACCGGGTCCTGGCCGAACTTGTACATCGACCGGATCTGGTCGGAGATGACGGCGTCGGCGTCGGCGGCCTCGGCCTCGAGCTCGGCGGCTCGGCTCTCGAGGGCGACGAGCTCGGCCTCGGTCGTCTCGACGTCCGCGCGGATGTCCTCCCACGCCTGCGTGGCCGCCTCGAGCTGGGCGGTGAGGGCGTCGACTTCCGCCTCGACCTCCTCGAGGTCCTGGGCAGTCGCGCTGACCGTCAAGGGGAGCACGAAGACCACGGCCAGGAGGACCGTGGTGGCACGACGGACGCGGGACGGCAGGATGGGGAAATCCGAAGGTCGGGTGTGGCGTCGGCGACCAGGTGCCGACCGGGCACGACAGGGCTGCCGCTGACGCCGTCGGACAGGGTGCCAGACGACCCGGCCCGGTGCCACCCGGCCACGGCCACCGCTCGAAGCTGCGTGCGGATCTCGGCGCGGCGGCGAGTTCCCGGCACGACCGGGCGCTCCGTACCCTTGTCGGCGGGAAGCCACCGTGCACGGCCACAGCGAACGACTCCTGACAAGAAGGTCCGCGATGAGCGACGCCCACCTCGACTCCCCCGATCGCCCCTGGCTGCTCCGGACCTACTCGGGCCACTCGTCGGCCGCGGCGTCCAACGAGCTGTACCGGACCAACCTCGCCAAGGGCCAGACGGGCCTGTCGGTCGCGTTCGACCTGCCGACCCAGACGGGCTACGACAGTGACCACGTCCTCGCCCGCGGGGAGGTCGGCAAGGTCGGTGTGCCGATCACGTCGATCGACGACATGCGGACGCTGTTCGACCAGATCCCGCTCGAGGAGATGAACACCTCGATGACGATCAACGCGACCGCCATGTGGCTGCTCGCGCTGTACATCGCCGTCGCCGAGGAACAGGGCGCGGACACGACCGCGCTGAAGGGCACGACCCAGAACGACATCCTCAAGGAGTACCTGTCGCGCGGGACCTACGCGTTCCCGCCCGGCCCCTCGCTGCGGCTGACGACCGACATCATCGCGCACACGGTCAACCACATCCCGAAGTGGAACCCGCTCAACATCTGCAGCTACCACCTGCAGGAGG
>JBFJMP010000375.1:0-3040 GCA_041633895.1 Nitriliruptoraceae bacterium | reverse complement strand
GGCCTCGGCCTCCCGCGCCCGCATCGCGAGGTGTTCGCGTGCCGTCGCGCGGCCCGGGACGAAGAGCGCGAGCACCGCGCCGGCGGCGAGGATCACGGCGCAGACCTGGAAGACCTGGTTGTACGCGGCCTGGAGCTCGGTCGGCGGCGGCATGGCGTCCAGCCCGTCGGGGGAGACGGCTCCGAGCGTCTGGACGAGCAGCGCGGCGAGCACGGCGGTCCCGATCGCCCCGAAGATCTGGCGGCTGACCGACCGCAGCGCCGAGGCGTGGTCCACGAGGTGCGACGGCAGTGAGTTCATCGCCGCCGTGGTGTTCGACGTGATCCCGAGTCCCGTGCCGAAGCCGGAGATGACGAGCACGGCGATGATGTACTGCACCGAGTCGTCCGGCGTGAGCGTGCCGAGCATCCACGTCGTCGTCGAGACGATGACGAGGCTGACGAACAGGGGCCAGCGCGCCCCGATGCGGTCGGCGAGCCACCCGCCGACGGGCATCGTCGCGGCGACGGAGAACGCCGACGGGAACATGATGAGCCCGACCTCGGACGGGTCGAGGCCGCGGACGAACTGCAGCTCCGCCGGCAGGAACGTCAGCCGACCGAACTGGGTGATCGTCACGAGGCCCATGACCAGCATGCAGAGGGTGAACGTCCGTTCCCGGAAGACCCGGAACTCCAGCAGGGGATGTTCCTGGCGCAGGGACGACGTCACGGTGTGGCCGAGCAGGACGAACGAGACCAGGAACAGCAGCAGCGTGCGGGGTGCCAACGGCCCCCACTCGCTCGCCTGGCGTGACACGATGACGAGGGCGACCAAGCCGGTGGCGGCGCTGAACCACGCCTGCCAGTGGAGGGTGGTCTCCCGCTTGCTGACCTCGGGGCGCAGGAGACGAGCCCCGAAGAAGAACACCAGCAGGCCGATGGGGAGGTTGATGAGGAAGATCCAGCGCCACGAGGCGACGGTGGTGACCCACCCGCCCAGCGGCGGCCCGAGCGCCGGCGCGGCCATGATCGCCACGCCCCAGATCCCGAGCGCCGTGCCGCGCTTCCCCGGCGGGAAGAGGTTGTAGATCATCGCCATGCCGATGGGCTGCATGGCGCCGCCGCCCAGGCCCTGCAGCACCCGTGCGGCGACCAGGATCGGGAACGTCGGGGCGAGGCCGGCCGCGACCGAGCCCATGACGAACAGCAGGAGCGACCCGAGGTAGGTGTTCTTGCGTCCGAAGCGGTCGGCAAGCCAGCCGCTGGCGGGCTGCACGGCGCCGATCGCCATCAGGTAGGCGCTGATGATCCAGTCGATCCCGATGGAGTCGGACGCCTGCAGGTCGCTGGAGATGTTCGGCAGCGCCACGCCGAGGACGGTCGTGTCGATGACGAACATGTACGAGCCACCGAGGATGATCGCCATGGCGATCCACGGATAGCGACCGCCGTCGAACAGCCCGCCGTCATCCGCCTCCGGCCGGGGCGACTCCCCGGATGCGGCGTCGTCAGCCGCGGTGGTCGTGCTCATGTGAGGACGAGGTCCGCGATCGTGCGCACGTCGTCGACCGTCGGGGCGCTGACGATCAGGGTGGTGACCTGGCTCTTGCGCCACAGCTCGAGGCGTTCCCGGATCCGCTCCGGCGGTCCGATCAGGGCGATGCCGTCGGCGAGCTCGTCGGGAACGGCTGCGATCGCCTCCTTGCGCCGGTCGGCGTAGAAGAGGTCCTGGATGTCGTTCGCGGCGTCGGCGAAGCCCATGCGGCTGACCACGTTCTTGTGGAAGTTCGCGTCCTTGGCGCCCATGCCGCCGATGTAGAAGCCCAGCGTGGCCTTCATCTGGTTGATCCCGGCGGCCACGTCGTCGGTGACGATGATGGTGACGGGGCACGCGATCGTGAAGTCCTCCGGCGCGTCGGCGAGCGGCTCGTCGTACATCAGCGGGCTGTGTTCGGGGGAGTAGAAGATGGGCAGCCACCCGTCGGCGATCTCCGCTGCCAGCGCGACGTTCTTCGGACCCTCGGCACCGAGGAACACCGGGATGTCGGATCGCAGTGGGTGGGTGGTGATCTTCAGCGGCTTGCCCAGGCCCATGCCACCCGGCAGGGGCAGCGGGTACTGGTCGCCGTCGTTGGTCACGGGGGCCTCACGTGCCCAGATGTCGCGCATGATCTGGACGTACTCGCGCGTGCGCGCCAGCGGCTTGCTGAAGGACTGGCCGTACCAGCCCTCGACGACCTGTGGTCCCGAGACGCCGAGGCCGAGCTGCAGACGCCCGCCCGACAGGTGGTCGATGGTCGCGGCGGTCATCGCGGTGCAGGCCGGGGTACGTGCCGACAGCTGCGTGATGCCGGTCGCCAACTTGATCCGCGACGTCCGTGCGCCGATCCAGCACAACGGGGAGAAGACGTCCGACCCGTAGGCCTCCGCGGTGTACACGGACTCGTAGCCCGCGTCCTCGGCGGCCAGCACCCGGTCGAGGGGGTCGGCCGGCGGCTGTGCCTGCCAATAGCCGAGTTGCAGTCCGAGGGACAGGTCGGTGGTCACGTGGTCTCCTCAGGAACAGCAGCGGGTGGTCCCGACATGCGTTGGTGTCAGCGGGCGTCGTCGCGGGGCAGGCCGAGGATGCGCTCGGCCACGACATTCTTCTGGACCTCGGTCGTGCCGCCGGCGATCGTCAGGCAGCGGGCGTGGACGTAGCCGTCGACGATCTTGCGGACCTCGGGCTCGCGCGTGGCACCGGTCGGGCCGAGCAGTTCCAGCGCCATCTCGGCGGTCTCCTGGGCGTGGCCCATCCCGACGAGCTTGCGCACGGACGAGCCCGAACCCGGGTCGGTCCCCGTCAGCTGTGCGAGCGTGGTCCGGAAGCCGATGAGGGCCAGCGTCTGGCCGTCGCAGACCATGCCGCCGACCTGGTCGAGGACGTGGACGTCGTCGGCCGCGGGGTGGCCCTTGAGCACGGCGAGCACGCCCTCGACGCCCTGGCCCATCGTCGACCCGCTCGACATCGCCACCCGCTCGTTCGCGAGGGTGGTGCGGGCGGCACGCCAGCCGTCGTC
>JBFJMP010000374.1:0-3062 GCA_041633895.1 Nitriliruptoraceae bacterium | reverse complement strand
GTGGCGGTCGGGTCCGTGGTCGGTTCCGGCGTCGGCGCGCTCGGCGGGGCCGCCGGGGGTTGCGCCGGAGCGGGCGCCCCGGCAGCCGCCTCGGTCGACGCCGTCAGCCGGTTGGTGCCGGCCTCGGCCTTCCACGACGCGGCGTGCGTCGATGCCGAGGTGGGCTCGAGGACGGTCGGGTTGAAGTACCAGTCGGCCTGGGCGTGCTCCGGCGTGACGTCGAGGATGGCGTAGCCATGCTCCTTGAGGTCGGCCCAGCGCAGGTGGGGGTTGGCGGCCTGGAGGCCCGCGACCACGACGGCCTGCCCGTCCGCGAACGGCCCCGCGATCTCGGCGATCGAGCCCGACGTGACGGACGGGACCACGAACTCGACGCCCACGGACCCGCCCGTGATCGGGTTGTAGACCAGAGGGTTGCTCGGGTCCTTCGTCAGGTCCATCGCCCACGACGAGTGGACGTCACCCGTGAGCACCACCACGTCGTCGATGCCGTTGTCGGCGAGGTGGTCGAGGAAGCGGTCACGGTCGGCCGTGTAGCCGTCCCAGGAGTCCGGGTTCAACCCGTTCCCGCCGTCCGCGATGATCTTCGGGGTGTCCGGCAGGCCGGCGAACTCGCCCAGCCGCGGGATCGCCCCGACGTTCCACTGGCCGACCACGACCTGCTGGAGGACGAACTTCCACTGGCCGGTGGCCGACGACAGCCGGTCCTGGAACCAGCTCATCTGCGTGGGCGAGATGATGTGGCGGTCGGGGTCCGACACCTCGGCGTGGACCAGGGTCAGCCCGGCGCCCTCGACGCCCAGCACCACCTCGACCTGTTCGTCGCGCCCCTCGAGGCGCGTGTCCAGCAGGATCAGGTCCGCGAGGTCGCCGTACGGCAGGTGGCGATAGATGACTGCGGGGTCACCGGTGGAGCGGATGGGCATCCACTCGTCGTAGGCACGCTGGGCATCGGCCTTGCGCTGGGCCCACGGCACGCCGGCCTCGTTGGGCGTGTCGGGCTCGTCCGGGTTGTGGTTGTTGGCACCGTCCCGCCACGAGTTGTCGGTCGACTCGTGGTCGTCCCACGTGGTGACGAACGGGAACAACTGATGCAGGCGACGCAGGTCCGGGTCCAGCTTGTACTGCCCGTGGCGTGCGCGGTACTCGGCGAGCGCGACCATCTCGACCGGGGGTTCGTGGTCCCGGATGCCCTGCATCTCGGCGTTGCCGTACCCGCCCGCCGGGTACTCGTAGATGTAGTCGCCGAGGTGGACGATCAGGTCGAGGTCGTCGCGCTCGGCCAGCGAGGCGTAGGCGTTGAAGTAGCCGTGCTGGTAGCTGGAGCAGGACACCAGGCCGAAGCGCAGGTGGTCGTTGCCGGCCCCGGCAGCCGGAGCGGTCTTCGTGCGGGCGACCAGGGACGCGCGCCCGAGGGCGACGAACCCGTAGAAGTAGTAGGTGAACGGGTCGAGGCCGGTCGGGTCGACCTTGACGGTCCAGTCCCGGGCCGCGGTCGCCGCCGTCTCGCCCGTGACCACGACCTCCTGCAGGTCGGGATCCGTGGCGACCACGAAGGTCACCGGGATGTCGCTGCCGTCGTGGCCCTGTGGCGGGGTCACGCGGGTCCACAGGATGACGCGATCCGCCAGCGGGTCCCCGGACGCGACGCCGTGCAGGAACGGCGCGAGCTCGATGTCCTGCGCGGCGGCAGGGCGTGGGAGCCCTGCGGCCACGGCGGCGGCGGCCGCGCCCGTCAGCCCCGCACGACGAAGGAAGGCACGACGGTCATAGGTGGTCGGGGTCACGGCAACGTCCTTGCAACGGGGGTACGGCACTCGGGAGTCGACACGTCCGCGGGGAACCGTAGGCGAGTCGAGGTCGCGGAGGCTGTCAGGCAGGTGTCGCACGGGTGAACGAGCGTCAGGCCGGGAAGTCACCCGCCGTCGCACGGAACGGTCCGAGGAGGTCGGTGATCGCCCGGCTGGCCTCGTCGTCGAGGCCGTCGGCCCCGAAGCGCGCGGCGGTCAGGGCGGCCGTCGCCTGCTCGACGACCGCACGGCCTGCAGCCGTGATGCAGGCCAACGTCGTGCGCCCGTCGGTGGGGTGCGGCTCCCGTCGCACGAAGCCCGACCCCTCGAGGCGGTCCACCGCGTTCGTGACGCTCGCGGGCGACACCTGCAGGCGCTCCCCGACCTTCCCGAGCGGCAGCGATCCCGTGCGCGAGAAGGTCAGCAGCACCAGCAGTTCGTAGCGTGCGAAGGTGAGGTCGTGCGGGCGCAGGATCGCGTCGATGCGGCGCATGAGCACCTGGTTGACCCGCGTGATGGAGGTGACAGCGGCCATCACGTCCGGCTCGTCCCATCCGGCAGCGACCCAGTTGTCGCGTGCGCGCTGGATGGGATCGAACGGGAGGCGGGGCGAGGTCGTCATGTGGCGCCAACCCTACGTCCCATCCCCGTGACGGCGTGCGAGGTACCGTTTCGGTGATGTCCTGGTATCGCACACGCACCGACGACGAACTCGTCGCGCTCGTCGCCCGCGGCGACGAGCAGGCGCGAGCGTGGCTCGTGGACCGGTCCCTGCTGCAGGCCTCGCGCGTCGCCCGCTACCTCGAACCGGACCGCGAGACCGCCGTCGCCGCGCTGGTGGCGGCGTACTCCGAGACGTTCCGCGACCTGCGGACGCTCGATGACGGGGGCCGGTTCCTCCCGGCCCTGCTGATGCGACTGGACAAGCACGCGCCGTTCCCGTTGGACCCGGCCACGCACGCCCCGCTGGACCCCCTCGACCGCGAACGCGTCCGGGATGCCGTCCTCGGCGCCGCCACGGCGGTGGCGGGCCGTCGCCTCGCCCTGCCGCTGGTCGCACTGCTCGTCCTCGTCGCCGCCGTCGGCATCGGGGTCACGTTCAACGACGACGGCCGGCAGGTCGCGGTGACCGGGTCCCCGACCGACGGTCCCACGGGCGAGACGATCGGCTTCGGCGACGACCGCGACGCCGCACCCCACCCCGTCGCGACCGACGCCACACCCGACCCCGTGGCAACCGACGCTGCGCCGGACGACGCCGGCACCGACGCC
>JBFJMP010000373.1:0-3076 GCA_041633895.1 Nitriliruptoraceae bacterium | reverse complement strand
GGGTGTGGTCCGAGCGCTTCAGCAGGCCACGCAGGGCCGTCGGGGTCGGCAGGCCGCGCAGCGCCAGCGCCGTGGGGCGGCCGTGGTGGTACTGGCCGGGGGTCGAGGCCATGCTGGTGAGCGACCGCACGCGCGACTGGTGGTCGATGGCCGCCTGCTGCGCGATCATCCCGCCCATCGAGATCCCGACCACATGGGCCTGGGCGACGTCGAGGTGGTCGAGGAGGCCGATGGCGTCCGCCGCCATGTCCACGATCGTGTACGTGGCCCCACGGCCGGTCAGCATGTTCAGCATCCCGCCCGGCGTCGGGGCGTCGACCTTCGACGAGCGGCCCACGTCACGGTTGTCGTACCGGACGACGTGGAAGCCGGCGTCGGCTATGCGCATGCACAGGTCGACGTTCCAGCTGACCATCTGCGAGGCGATGCCCATGACGAGCAGCACCGTCGGGGCGTCGGCGTCGCCGAACGTCTCGAAGCACAGGGTGAGGTCCCCGACCTCGGCGAACTGCTCGCCGGAACCGGGGTGCGGGGGAGAGGGGGTCACAGCAGCTCGGGGCGGTCGCGCTCCTCCGACATCCCGATCGGACCTTCGGTGATCCCGTGGAGGAACTGTTGGCACGGTGCGTACCAGGAGTTGAACATGTCGTCGACCTTGCCGAACGCGACAAGGTTGCGCCGGAACAGCATGCCCACGTAGTCGGCGACCTGCTGGGCCGACGGGATGTGGTGGGTCACGATGATGATCGTCGAGCCGTACTCGGCCACGATGTCGCGTGCGAGGTCGTTGAGGTAGGCCGTACGCACGGGGTCCAGGCCGGAGTCCGGCTCGTCGAAGAGCAGGATCTCGGGGTTGAGGACGAGCGCACGGGCGAGGCCGGCACGCTTGCGCATGCCACCGGAGATCTCGTCGGGAAGCTTGTCCGTCGCCCCTTCGAGGCCGACGAGCTCGAGCTTCTCCATGACGATGGCGCGGATCTCCTTCTCGTTCTTGTTCGTGTGCTCACGCAGCGGGAAGGCGGTGTTGTCGAAGATGTTCATCGACCCGAACAGCGCCCCGTCCTGGAACAGGACGCCGAACTTCTTGCGCACCTCGAGGAGCTTGCGGCGCGACAGGGTCGGGATGTTGTCCTCGCCGACCCAGATCTCGCCCTTGTCCGGCGTCAGCAGGCCGATGAGGTTGCGCAGGAACACGGACTTGCCGGTTCCGGACGGCCCGAGGACCGTCGTGATCTTCCCGCGGGGGAAGTCGATCGTCAGGTCCTCGATGACGGTCTTGGGGCCGAACGACTTCGTCATGTCCCGGATCGAGATGACCGGATCCTCGATGACGGTGTTGCCCGGGAACACCGGGTCCTTCGTCTTGTCGTAGTCGGCCGGCGGGGCGTGCAGGTTCCCGCCGCCGAAACCGATGCCTGCCCCGACGGGCTCGAAGTTGGTGACGTAGTTCAGGACCATGGGATCACCTTGTCGTGTTGACGAGCAGGAGGTCGGTTGGCAGGTCGTGCGTGACGCTGTTGGACACCGAGCCGAGGAGTCGTGACGGTCCGCTCATGCCCTTGTTGCCGATGACGAGCAGGTCGTAGTCGGTGGCGGCGTCGGTCAGTGCCCCCGCGACGTCCTTGGACACGACCACGCGCCGCTGGTCGGTGGCGCCGAGCTGTTCGGCGGCCGCGTCCAGCGTCGCGTCGCCCTTCTCGAGCGAGGCGGCCACGGTGAGGAGCACGGACTCGGCGTCGAGGGCCTGGGCCATCGCCATGCCGTGCGCGACGGCGGTTGCCGCCGTCTTGGAGCCGTCGGTCGCCATCGCCACCGTCCGCCAGGTGACGTCCGGGCCGCAGTCGCGGCGTGAGACGAGCAGCACGTCGGACTGGGCGTGGTGGGTCAACTGGTGGGGGATGTTGCCCATGATCCGCTCGGCGGTGTTGTCGAGCCCGACCGTACCGACGACGATCAACGTCCCGGGGTGCTCCTCGGCCATCCGGAGGAGGGCGTCCGCCGGGCCGCCCTCGGGCGTGGCCGTCCGGACGTCCTCGTGCCCGGCCACGCGCAGCGTCGCGGCAGCGTCGACGACCGTGTCGGTGGCCCATGACGAGCCTCGGGCCCCGCCGTGCTGGCCGGTGATCTCGCTGTAGCCGTCGACGTGTTCGCGGTACCAACTGGTGACGACCACGACCGGGACGTCGAGCGCGGTCGCGATCGACCCAGCGGCGTACACGGCGCACTGGGCCGTGTCGGAGCCGTCGGTGCCGACGATGACGCGGGTGTAGTCGACGGTCATGAGTCGCTCCCGGTGGTGGGGTTCAACAGCTCGGCCAGCTGGTCGTCGGCCGGCACGGTCACGACCCGCACCCGCCAGGCGCCCTCGACGTGTTCGAACTGCATCGTGACGGGCAGGCTCAGGGGAGCGGTCGACCGGTCCTGCGTGTGGTACTGCTGCGTGACCGTCGCGTACACGCTCGCCTCGTCTCCCTCGAGCGACTGGACGAAGACCTCCTCGACCGTCCCGCTGCTCGACAGCCCGAGGGACTGCAGTTGGGCCGCGAGGTCGCCGCCGAACTGTAGGTCGATCTCGTCGAGGAACGGGCCGGATCCCAGCTCCCGGAGGGTGCTCAGCTCGGTGGCCATGCCGTCGACCGCGTCCCAGTTCGTCAGCGCCCGCGCGACCTCGATGGCCTGCAGGCTGACGGCTTCCCGGTCCCGGTCGACGGCCTCGAGTTCGTCCACGCGCCCGTCGGCCTGTACCCACAGGAAGGCGAACACCAGGGCGGCGAGCGTCGTGACGACGAGCCCACCGCGCAGCAGCCACGACCCTCGGGAGGGAGTCCGGGGCGCGGGTGCCGTCGACTCCGTGGAGTCGTCGGTGATCGGGGCGTCGTCCACGGGGGTTCCGGTCGTCATCGACGTCGGCCGACGAGGGTCGCGCCGGTCATGCCGGCGATGGCGAGCAGGGCCAGGCCGCCGCCCGTGGCGGGCAGGGGCGCGCCGCCGCCGTTGCCGCCACCGTCGGCCAGCCCGGGCGGGTCCACCTGACCCGGACCGGTCTCGGCCACCAACGGGGCGTACATGACACCGG
>JBFJMP010000372.1:0-3079 GCA_041633895.1 Nitriliruptoraceae bacterium | reverse complement strand
GGCATCGGCGACAAGGGCGACACCAGCGTTGTTGACCAGCACGTGGACGGCGCCGAACTCGTCGACGACGGTGTCGGCGTAGGCCAGGACGGCCGCGCGATCGGCCACGTCGAGCTGGTGGGCGACCGCCTGGCGGCAGTCGGCTGCGACCTTCTCGACGGCGGTCAGGTCGATGTCGGACAGGGCCAGTCGGCAGCCGCGCCGGTCCAGCTCACGTGCCAGCGCCCGACCGATGCCGGACCCGGCGCCGGTGACCACGGCGACCTTCCCGTGCAGAGTGCCCATGCCCGCTGCCTCCACTTCGTGCGGTCGGACACGGTGCCCGGACCACGGTGATCGATCGTGTTGACGGATGCTCAAGAAGAGAATACGGTCCTGTTGAGCAGTAGTCAACAGTATCCATCGTCCCTCGATGTGACACCAGCCGATGTCGTACCGGTGTCACGTACAGGAGTCCCGCACCAGTGGCCACCCGCCTGAGCCGAGAGGCACGCCGCGAGCAGTTGCTCGACCTCGGGCGCGCGGCGGTGACGCGGTCGTCCTTCGACGACCTCTCGCTCGAGGACGTCGCGGCCGAGGCCGGCATCTCACGCGGCCTGCTGTTCCACTACTTCCCCACGCGGCGGGACTTCGTGATCGCGATCGCGGCACAGGCCAAGGACGAGCTTCTCGCCGTCACCGACACCGATCCCGGCCTCGACCCGCTCACGCGCCTGCGCACGGGCCTGGCCGCCTACGTCGACCACATCGCCGCGCACCCGGACGCCTACACCTCGTTGCTGCGGGGCGCCGCGGGCGGTGACGACGCCATGCAGGCGATCGCCGACGACGGTCGCCAGCAGCTCGCGGAACGGATCATCACCGGCATCGGCCTGGACCCGGACGAGGTCGACCCGATCGTCGTCGTCGCCATCCGCGGCTGGTTCGCGCTGGTCGAGGAGGCCGCGATGTCATGGCTGCGCGATCCGACGGCGATCGACCGTGACGACCTGCTGCGGCTCTTCGAACGCAGCCTGGGAGCCATCGCGCTGCAGGTGGGTGACGACGCGGCCGCGCTGCTGGGCGCCGCGATCCTCGGCACGCCCGGAGCCTGAGACCCGCTCAGTCGCCGAGGACGACGGGCCAGTTCGCCGGGTCGGCGTTCTCGGCACTGGGCTCCTCGTCACAGGGCTGCTCGCGGATGGTCACCGGTTCGAGGACGCCGTCGACCAGCTGGGCATCGGTGGACGTGCCGCAGTCCCCGAGGCCGCGGTAGAGCGTGACCGACGTCATGCCCGGCGGGTCCGCCAGCACGCTGACCCAGCCCGCGACCGTGGGCAGCAGCACCAGTTCGCCCGACTCGTTCCAGGTGGGAACCTCCAACGGGTGCAGTTCCGTGCCGTCGAACAGCAGGACCTGCACCTCCTCCTGGTACGCGAACGCGGCGCACGACAGCGCGACCAGCGTCGTACCGTCGTCGAGGTCGGCGGTCGTCACGTTGCCGCGCACCGGGTCGTCCGGCCCCGCGATCGAGTCGGGGCACAGGGAGCCGTCCTCGAGGCCGGCCGCCACGACGTCCTCGACGGTGACCTCGGCTGCGGCGTCGGTCGGCGCCTCGGAGGCCTCGGTCGGCTCCGTCGCCGGCACGTCCTCGCTGGACGACGTCTCGGAGGGGGTCGGCGTGGTGACCTGGGTCAGGGTGTCGGCGTCACCGCAGGCGACGAGTGCAAGGCTGGCGACCAGGGCCACGGCGACGGGGAGGCGGACGGACATGGCGACGACTTCGATCGGGAGCTCCCTGCGAGTCTGACACAGGGATCCGGCTGGACCCGTGACCTTCGGACAGGTGCCGACCGGCGCACGCCGGCGACCCGGACGTCCTAGGGTCCCCCGGGGCCGCGCAGTGAGGGCCCGGAGGTCATGGTGTCGGACGACGTGTCGGCGGAGGACGAACCGCCCGTGCCCCGCATCGGCCTGTTCGCCGACGTCGAGGACGCCGTGGTCGACGCCATGCTCGCCGTCACCCGACCGGATCGCATCCCGACGGACACGGTGGTCGTCCAGCAGGGCGATCGCAGCGATGGGCTCGTGGTCCTGCTCACCGGCGCCGTGCGCGTCGTGCGTCAGGCAGCCACGGGCGAACACGAGCTGGCCGTGCTCGGCGCCGGTTCCGCCGTCGGCGAGGTCTCGCTGCTGTACGACGAACCGGCGACGGCAACGGCGACCACGATTCGGGAGACCCGCGTGCGCCGCTGCCGACGCGAGGACCTCGACGCCTTCCTCGCCATTCCGGTCGTCGGGGGGCGCCTCCGCGACATGGCCACGCAACGACGGGCCGCGAAACAGGCCGTCGAGGTCGGGCCGTTGCTGGTCGACCTCGACGACGGCACGCGGGTCAGCCTGCGTCCCCTGTGGCCGGACGACTGGCGGTTCATGGCCGCCGACAAGGAACACGTGTCGCACGAGAGCCTGTACCGGCGCTTCCTGTCCGTGCCGAAGCTGAACGAACCCCTGCTCCGTCGGCTGGCGACGATCGACTACGTGCATGACTTCGCGTGGGCCGTCCTTGACGAAGAGGGGCGCCGGTCGTACGGGGGCGCCCGCTACGCCCGTGACCGCGACGAGCCGACACAGGCCGAGATGGCCCTGCTCGTCGACGACGACGTGCAACGGCGCGGAATCGGCCGCCTGTTGCTGTTGGCGACGGCGGTGGCGGCCCGCACGCGCGGGATCGAACACCTGGACGGCGTGCTGTTCCGCGACAACCACCCCGTCCGGAGGTTGCTCGACGGCGTCGGCGCCGAGATCCTGCCCGACGAGGAACCCGGCCTCGTCAAGGCGGTCGTGTCGCCCGAGCAGATGATCGACGCGATCGACGACCCGGACCTGACCGCGCGCATCGAGGCCCTGGTCCGAGCCGTCGGCTGACTCAGCGTCGCAGCACACGCAGCGCCGACGCGGCCGCGTTCGCCCCGCACATCCCGTGGACGCCGGCGCCCGGCGGCGTGGCCGCCGAACACAGGAACACGCCCGGGATGCCGGTGGTGTACGGGTCCACCGCCATGCGCGGCCGGAACAGGACCTGCCCGGGGCTGTTGGC
>JBFJMP010000371.1:0-3086 GCA_041633895.1 Nitriliruptoraceae bacterium | reverse complement strand
GGAGGTCGCGCGGGTGACCTTCGATGCCGCGACGCACGACGGTCCCCTCCCCGTCCTCCTGTCGGGAACGAACCTGCAGGTGCAGGTGTGGCAGGCACTGCTGCGGATCCCGACCGGCACGGCGGTCAGCTACGGCGACGTGGCGGAGGCCATCGGGCGTCCTCGCGCCGTCCGCGCGGTGGCGTCCGCGATCGGGGCGAACCGTGTCGGGGTGCTCATCCCGTGCCATCGCGTGCTGCGCTCGACCGGCGCCATCTCCGGCTACCACTGGGGACCGGATCGCAAGCGGCGCCTGCTGGCCTGGGAGTCTGCACGCGCGACCGTGGCCGCCTGAGGATCAGGCGCCGGGCAGTTCCGTGACCCCGTCGGCGTCCTTGAGGAGGACGACGAGGTCCTCGCGGGCGCGGGCCACGCGCGAGCGGATCGTGCCGATCGGGACGCCGAGCGCCTCGGCCGACTCGGCGTAACTCAGCCCGAGGACCTGTGTCAGCACGAAGGCGGCGCGGCGGTCGTGCTCGAGCGTGTCGACCAGGTCGTGCAGGTCGTTCGCCCCGGACGGGTCGTGGACCGCCGGGGCGTGCCCTGCGACCCCGGTCGGGTCCGCCGGCTCCTCCCGGCGTCGGCGCCGCTGACGGCGCCGGATCTCGTCGGCGCAGGCCCGGCGGGCGATGGACAGCAGCCACGTGCGGGCGCTGGCGTCGGCGCGGAACCGCTCGACGGAGCCCATGGCTCGCAGGTACGTGTCCTGCGTCAGGTCGTCGGCTGCCTCGCGATCGACGAGGTGGGCACAGAACCGCCAGACGTCGGCCTGGGTGCGCTTGACGAAGGCATGGAGGGTGACACGGTCGCCGTCGGCGGCCGCGACGAGGAGCCGCGTCAGATCGTCCATGTGTGCGCAGAGCGTACGGGCGCTGGGAGCGTGGAACCAACGGTGGTCGCCCAGCGACCACCTCCCAGACCCTCCCGGCGCTCCCGCTGTCTCGGAACTGGCCATGACCATGGACTGCACCACCTCACGCGAATCGCTGTCCGCTCGTGCGGACGGTGAGGTCCTCGCCGTGGCCGAGGTCGACCTCGACACCCACGTCCACGGTTGCGCGCCCTGCACGGCGTTCGCCGCGGACCTCGACCTCGTACGGCGGGCCGTCATGGTCGCCGCCGTCGACGACGTCCCCGACCAGACTGCCGAGATCCTCGGGCGCATCCCCTCCGCGCCCGGGCGTTCCTCGGCTCGGTTCCAGCAGGCCCTGCGCCTGGTGGGTCTGATCGGGGCGCTGCAGGTCGTCCTCGCCCTCGGACTCCTGATCGGGGGCGAGGCGACCGCGCACGCGACACGGGAGGTCGGGATCTTCGAGGTCGGCCTCGGCGTCGGGTTCCTCGTCGTGGCGTTCCGGCCAGCGCGGGTCGCGGGCCTGCTCCCGGTGGCCGCCGTCGTCGCACTGCTGGCGACCGTGACCTCGGTCGGGGACCTGTTCGGTGGGACGTCGTCGACGCTCACCGAGACCACCCACCTGCTGGAGGTCATCGGCACCGGACTGCTGTGGTTCGTGCATCGTCACCAGGGATCCGACCGCCTGACGGCCGTTCCGACCTCCTGACGGCCAACCCGCGAGACGCGGACCTGACCGTCACCGACCCGACTGCGGACCTCCCTGTGCCCCACCTTCCCGCCCTGCCCTCGGACGGCCGTCTCCCGGCCGTCCGAGGCGTCGTCCTCCTCCTGTTCCTGCTCGCGGCGGTGTCCGTCGGCGCGGTCTGGTCCTCGCCGGCCCGGGCTCACGCGGCCCTCGTCGAGACGTCGCCGGCTGATGGCGAGGTCCTCGACGCGTCGCCGTCCGAGGTCCACCTGACCTTCAACGAGACCGTCAACGCGCCGTCCGGCGGGATCCGCGTGTACGACTCGGACGGGGCGCGGGTCGATCGTGCCGATCAGGGCCAGTCCTCGCCCGACACGCTGACCCTGCAGCTGCCCGAGCTGGGCAACGGCACGTACGTGGCGACCTATCGGGTGACGTCGGCGGACGGGCACGTGGTGCGGGGCGCGTTCATCTTCAACGTCGGGGCCGCCGAGGACGTCGCCGAGGACACCCTCGCGGCGATCTTCAGCGGAGGTGACGACCAGGCCGTCGCGCTCGCGGGAGTCGTCAATCGCGCCGTGGGGTACGGCGGCGTCCTCCTCGTCATCGGTGCTGCCGGCTGGTGGGTGACCATCGGTCTCCGCGATCGCGACGAGGAGGAACGCGCCCGCCTGTGGCTCGCCCGCGGCGCGGCCGCCACCGCCGTGACAGCGGCGTTGACCATCCCGTTGCAGGCGATGCTGGTGTCCGGAGCTGGGCTGGGCGTCCTGGGGGACGCGACCCTGCTCGCCGACACGGCAGGTGCGTCGGTCGGGGTCGGGGCGTTGTGGCGCCTGGCCGGGTCCGTGGCACTGCTCGTCGCGCTTCGGGTCCGACCGTCGGCGGGGACGTCCGCGACCCTCGCGACGGTGGTCGGACTGTCCCTGCTGGTCGACGGCCACACGCGGACCGTGGACCCGGCGTGGCTGATGCTGCTGGCCGACGCCGTCCACGTTGTCGCGGTCGGGATCTGGTTCGGCGGACTCGTCCTGCTCGGCTCGGCGCTCCGTGCGCGTCGCCTTGACGACGATGCCGTGGGCGCCGCCAGCGTCGTGTCGGCCTTCTCGACGGCTGCGGTGTGGTCCCTGCTGGCGCTGGCCGCCGCGGGCTCGGCGATGTCCTGGGCGCTGGTGCGTCAGCCCCGGGCGCTGACCTCGACCGACTACGGCTGGACGCTGGTCCTGAAGGTCGCGTTGGTCGCGGTCGTCGGCCTCGTCGGCCTCTACAACAACCGTCGCCTGGTCCCGGCAGTCACCAAGCGGTCGTCGGCCGAGGCGTGGGGCCACCTGCGCCGGACCACCGCCGTCGAGGTCGGCCTGCTGGTGCTGGTGGTGGTGGCCACGGCGTTCCTCGTCAACCTGCGCCCCGCCGCCGAGGAGGCTGGCATCACCGGTCCGTTCGACACCATCGTGGCACTGGACGACCTGCAGTTGAACCTCGTCGTGGACCCGAACCGGGCCGGCTTCAACT
>JBFJMP010000370.1:0-3124 GCA_041633895.1 Nitriliruptoraceae bacterium | reverse complement strand
CGACGGTGGCGAGGTAGCCCTGCACCGTGCCGTCCTCGCCGTAGGGACCGTGCAGGACCGGGAACGCGACGTCGATGGGCCCGAGGTCGGTCGCGCTGCCGTCCTCCTCGAACTGCACCAGCACAGGGCCCTTGCGCGAGCGCACCAACGCGACGGTCGGCCCCGCGTCGGCGACCTCGGGCAGCGCCTGGCCGGCGGCCGCTTCGATGTTCCCGTCGGTGAGGACCCACCGACCGTCACGCGTGATGCCGACCGGCACCACCTCGTACCGGTCCCGGTCGATCACGTCGAGGACGGAACGGGCGGACAGGCACGAGATCTGGTGCTCGCTCGAACGTCCGCCGTACAGGATCAGGACACGCTGGCTGGTCACGGTCGCCTCCACGAACTCGACGGCCATCCTACGCACCGGGCCGCGATTGCCCCGGGGTCTGACATGGCCGTTAGCCTGCGGTCCGTTGGAGTCACCGGTCCACAAAGGAGACCACCGTGTCCGAGATCAACTACGAGGGCCGCGTCGCCGTCGTCACCGGTGCCGGTGGCGGCCTGGGTCGCAGCCACGCGCTCCTGCTCGCCTCGCGCGGCGCCAAGGTCGTCGTCAACGACCTCGGTGGCAGCCGCGACGGCACGGGCGCCGGCTCCGAGATGGCCGACCAGGTCGTCCAGGAGATCAAGGACGCGGGCGGCGAAGCGGTCGCCAACTACGACGGCGTCCACACCTGGGAGGGTGGCGCGGCCATCATCCAGACGGCCGTCGACGCGTTCGGCAAGGTCGACATCGTCGTCAACAACGCCGGCATCCTGCGCGACGTGTCGTTCGCCAAGCTCGAGCCCGAGCAGCTCGACCTCGTCCTGAAGGTCCACCTCTACGGTGGTTTCCACGTGACCAAGGCCGCGTGGCCCCACATGCGCGAGAACGGCTACGGCCGCATCATCAACACGACCTCCGGCTCGGGCCTGTACGGCAACTTCGGCCAGTCCAACTACGCAGCCGCCAAGCTCGGCCTCGTCGGGCTGACCCGCACGTTGGCCCACGAGGGCGCGAAGTACAACATCATGGCGAACGTGATCGCCCCGGTCGCGGCCTCGCGCATGACCGAGGACATCATGCCGCCGCAGCTGCTCGAGGTGCTCGAGCCGCAGAACGTGTCGCCGCTCGTCGGCTACCTCGCTGCCGAGGACTGCACCGACACCGGTCGCATCTTCTCGGTCGGTGGGGGCTACATCGCCCGCGTGGCAATCGTGGAGGGCGCCGGTGCGACCTTCTCCGAGGGCTTCAGCCCCGACGACGTGGCCGCCTCGTGGGACGACGTCATGAACGTGGGCATCACCGACGGTGCCGCCGAGTTCACCTCCGGCGTCATGGAACAGACGGGCAAGATCGTCACCGCGCTGGGCATCAGCTTCGACTGAGCAGCCGCGCGATGCGTGTCGAGGACCACGGCGAGGCGGTCGACCAACTCCTTGCGAGGATGGACGACCGCCTCGCCGACTTCGTGCGTGACGATGACCCGCGCCAGATCTTCCTGACGGTCTACCGGACGATGACCGCCACGATGGATCGCAGCATGCCGGACGGCGTGTTCCTCGATCCCGCGTGGAGCAGTGCGTTGACGCTGCGGTTCGCGGGCATGTACTTCGACGCGGACGAGGCGTTCGAGTGCGGCGACGCGTGCCCCGAGCCCTGGGCCGTGTGCTTCCGAGCCGCCCACGAGGAGCGTGTGCTCGTCCTCGAGCACGCCCTGCTGGGGATCAACGCCCACATCATGTACGACCTGCCACGCGCGGTGGCCGAGACCATGGTGGCGTTCGGCGACACCGGTCCCGACGTCGACCACACGGCGATCGTGGCACGGCGCCGCTTCGACTTCGACGTCGTCAACCACCTGCTCGCACTCACGACCGACCAGGTCCAGAACCTGCTGGGCACGCGCTTCTCGCGCTCCGTGAAGGTGGCCGACGCCCTCGGGTCCCGGGTCGACGAGTACATCGCCGAGTTCTTCCTCCGTTACGCCCGTACGCAGGGATGGCACTCCGCGGTCGCGATGGCCTTCGCCGAGGACGACCGGGAACGCGAGGTCGTGCGAGCCCACCTCGAACGGGTCGCGACCGACTACGCCGGACGCATCGACCTGACCTCACTGGTCCCGACGCGGCTGGGCAAGCGACTGGCACGGCGCTACCGAGCACCCCTGGTACGCGCCGAGGCCGTGAGACTGGCTTCTCAGTCCTCGAGGCCGTAGATCTCGGGCTTCGCGCTGCGCGCCATGAGGTTGGCGATGGCCTCGCGCGGGTCCACGCCGTCGTGGACGACGCCGACGACCGCCTCGGCGATCGGCATCTCGACGTCGTGCTCGTGCGCGATCTCGACGATCGCCTCGGACGACTTCACGCCCTCCGCGACCATGTTCATGGCGGCGATGATGTCGTCCAGTCCCTCGCCCCGGCCCAGCCGTTCGCCGACGGTGCGGTTGCGGGACTTCGGCGAGGTGCAGGTTGCCACGAGGTCGCCGACACCGACCAGGCCTGAGAACGTCAGCGCCTGACCTCCGAGCGCGACGCCGAGGCGCTGCATCTCGGCCAACCCGCGCGTGATGACGGTCGCCTTCGTGTTGTCGCCGAAGCCCATCCCTTCGGCGATCCCGGCGGCCAGTGCAACGACGTTCTTGACTGCGCCTCCGATCTCGACCCCCACCTTGTCGGTGTTCGTGTAGACGCGGAAGTAGGGCGCCATGACGGCGGCCTGGACTCGTTCGGCGGCGCGTTCGTCGGGCGAGGCCGCGACGGTCGCCGCCGGCAGACGCTGGGCACACTCCTTGGCGAGGTTGGGCCCGGACACCACCACGACCCGGTCGGGATCGCACCCGAGCGCGTCGCTGATGACCTGCGAGCCGAAGCGCCGGGTGGCGACGTCGACGCCCTTGATGAGGCTGGCCAACACCGCGGAGTCGGGCACGTGTGCGCCCCACTCCCCCAACTGGCCCTCGATGCCGATCGACGGCACGGCGAGGACCACGACCTCGGCGTCGGTCAGTGCCTCCGCCGGGTCGGCCGTCGCGTGGAGCGCCTCCGGCAGCTCGATGTCGGGCAGGTAGGACGGGTTCACGTGCTCGGCGTTCACCTG
>JBFJMP010000369.1:0-3128 GCA_041633895.1 Nitriliruptoraceae bacterium | reverse complement strand
GTGGGTGACGCGGCGCGACCCGTCCTTGAACCGGGACTGGTGCACGATGAACTGCACGCCCGCGGCGATCTGTTCGCGAATGGCGCGGACCGGCAGGTCGACGCCAGCCATCAGGACCATCGTCTCCAGACGGGCGATCGCGTCGCGCGGGGTGTTGGAGTGGATGGTCGAGATGGACCCGTCGTGACCGGTGTTCATGGCCTGGAGCATGTCCAGCGCCTCCCCGCCACGGACCTCACCGACGACGATGCGATCGGGGCGCATGCGCAGGGAGTTGCGCACCAGATCGCGAATGGTGACCTCGCCGCGGCCCTCGATGTTCGGCGGGCGGTACTCGAGGCGGACGACGTGCGGCTGTTCGAGTCGGAGTTCGGCGGCGTCCTCGACCGTGACGATGCGCTCGTCCTCGGGGATGAACGAACTGAGCACGTTCAGCGTGCTGGTCTTGCCCGCACCCGTACCGCCGGAGACCAGGATGTTCGTGCGCCCACGCACCGCAGCTTCGAGGAAGGCGGCCGCTCGTGGCGTCCAGGTGCCGAAGGACACCAGGTCGTCGACGCTGAACGCCTCGTCCGAGAACTTGCGGATCGTGAGCATCGGGCCGTCGATCGAGACGGGTGGGATGACGGCGTTGACGCGAGACCCGTCCGCGAGGCGGGCGTCGACGTAGGGTGACGCCTCGTCGATGCGGCGTCCGACCTGCGCGACGATCTTCTCGATCGTGCGCCGGAGATGGCTGTCGTCGAGGAAGCGCACGTCCGACAGTTCGAGCCGGCCCGCACGTTCGACGTAGACGTCCTGCGGGCCGTTGCACATGACCTCGGTGATCTCCGGGTCCTGCAGGAGCGGCTCGATCGGACCGTGGCCGAGGATGTCGTCGATCGTCTCGGTGATCAGCCGCTGGCGGTCCGCTGCGGACAACGGCGTCGACTCGTTCGCCACCACTTCGGACATCTTCGACCGGACGAGTTCCTCGAGTTGCTGCTCGGACGTGGTCGCGTCGTACAGCTGGGGGCCGAGGGCCTTGACGAGGGCGAGGTGCACGCGTCGCCGCAGTTCCATGAGGGGGTCGACCGAAGCGCGCGCCTTCGCCGGCGCGACGACGTCGTCAGCCGCCTCGACGTCGGTGGCGACGTCCTGCCGGTTGCTTGCCAGCCGCTCGTAGAGGCCCATGGTCGTCTCGTCTCGTCGCTACTTCTTGTTCCGGCCGAAGAGGCTGAACCCGCCCTCGTCGGTGGCCCGGCGGGCGGGCGCTGGCGCCACGGCGTCGGCGATCTCGCGCAGGGCTGTGACCACCGGCGAGCGCGGCTTGGCCTCGGCCAGCGGCGTTCCCTGGTTCACGGACAACGGCACGTCGCGGCTCGACGGGATCTGGACGTCGATCTTCGTCGCGAGGGACTTCTCGACCTCGGAGGTGCGCAGGCCGACATTCGAGTCGGCGCGGTTCAGGACGGTCCGGATGCGGTCGCGCCCATGGCCCAGTTGCCCCAGCGTGCTGAGGGCGAGCCGCAGGTTCTTGACGCTGGGGACGTCCATCGAGGCCACGAGGACGATCTCGTCCGACAGGTCGAACGCCGCAAGCACCTGGTCGGTGAAGAAGGCCGGCGAGTCGACGATCACGTAGTCGAAGCGGGTGCGCAGCAGGCCGATGACCGTGGTCACCGCGTCCGCGGAGACCGCTTCTGCGACGGACGGCTCGAGCGGTGCCGCCATGAGCATCACGCCCGACCGGTGGGGCGTGAGGTACCCGGACAGCGCCTCGACGTCCAGTCGGGAGATGTTCTGCGCCGCGTCGTACAACGACAGGGCCGGCATCATCTGCAGCATGATGGCCAGGTCGCCTGACTGCAGGTCGAGGTCCACCAGCGCCACGGACGTGTTGTCGCGCTGCGCGAGGAGGACGGCCACGTTCGCCGCGACCAACGACTTGCCGCAGCCGCCCTTGGTCGAGAAGACCGTGATGACCTTGCCCTGCTTGCCCGCTTCGTGGCTGGCCGCCTCCGGCAGGTGGGACCGGACCTCGCTGCGAGCGCGCGCGATGGCGTCCTGGAGTTCGTCAGAGCTGGCATCCGGCGTGAGCACGTCCGACAGCCCGGCGCGGATCGCGTCTCGCATCAGCGTGGGGTCGAGGTCGCGCACGAACAGGACACCGCCCATGGCACCGAGCGCGTCGTCCAACTCGCGGAAGGCGGCGATTGCCTTGTCGGCCGGGACACTCGGGCCGAACACCACGACCGTCGGCGCGTTGGGTGGCTCCTGTCGCAACGCCTCCACCGAGGGCATGCCGCGCACGGCCACTCCGTCCTCGGACAGGTCCGAGGCAAGGCGGTCACGGAACGCGGTGTCCGCGTCGACGACGATCATGTGGAGCTCCGGCACTGAAACGTTGGGAGGGGCGGTCAGTTGGCGGTCGGGCCCTCGACGAACAGGTCATCGAAGGTGCGGCCCGGCGTGTCCTGGACCTCGTAGCCCTCGGACAGGAGGGTGAAGTACAGGGTGCCCTCGGACAGCGAGAACACGAGGCGTTCCGCGTCCTCGTCCGTCACGGCAACCGTGACCAGGACCGACTCGGTCTGGGTGACCTGATCCTGGTTCTGCCCCTGGGCGTTGGTCGTCACGACGCGACGCCCGACGGCGAGCACCTCGATGTCCTGGACGACGAACTGCGACCGCGTGGCCACGGGGCCGTCCTCGGTCGCGGGCGGCTGCGTGAGCGTTCCGTCAGGCCCGATCACCGGGTCGGGCGTCTCTGGCACCTCGACGTGTGCAATCACCGAGATGTGGTCCTGCGGCTTCACGAACCCGGCCACGCCCGGAGGCACCTGGACCTCGATCGACATCGCCATCAGGCCCTCGGGGATCTCGAATCCGGTGGCCGCAGCCGTTGCCGGGTCACCGAAGCGCGGTCGGAGGATGACCTCGCCCGTCAGGATGCGGTCGAGGGTGACGAGGCCCTGGATCTGGTCCGTCGACGTGATGGCCCCACCGGGGAGGTCCTCGCGCGGGATGTCACCGCGTTCGATCAGCCCCTGCGACAGGGCGGCCCCGGCCGACGTCCCTGCCGGGATGACCCCCTTGGCGACGAACACCTCGACGAGGTCGGCCTCCTCGAAGGCCTCGTCACGCAG
>JBFJMP010000368.1:0-3138 GCA_041633895.1 Nitriliruptoraceae bacterium | reverse complement strand
GGAAGACGGCCACGAGGTCCACGGCCTGCGCCGCGACCCAAGCGGCCTGCCCGCCACGATCCGCCCCATCGCCGCCGACCTCGTCACGCGAGAGGGCCTCGACGACCTGCCCGAGGTCGACGCCTGCGTCGCCACGATCGCGGCGGGCGGCCGCACCCGCGAGGCCTACCAGAACGCCTACGTACGCGGCCTCGAGCACCTCCGTGACGCCCTCGCGGCGACCAGCCCGGACCTCGAGCGGTGGCTGTTCACCTCGTCCACTGCGGTCTACGCGGACGCGGGTGGGGACTGGGTCGACGAGGACACTCCGCCCCAGCCCGCCGGCTTCTCGGGCGAACTCGTCCTCGACGGCGAGCGCGTCGTCCTGACGTCGGCGGTCCCGGTCCGCGTCGTGCTGCGCCTCGGTGGGATCTACGGCCCCACGCGCACGCGCCTGCTCGACCAGGTCCGTGCCGGTGAGGCGACGATCCCGCCCGAGCCGACGTGGACGAACCGCATCCACCGCGACGACGCGGCCGGGGCGCTGGCCCACCTGCTGACCCTCGAGGACCCCGACGAGGTCTACCTCGGCGTGGACCGCGATCCGGCCGAGCGCGGCGACGTCCTGCGCTGGCTGGCCGACCAGCTCGACGCCCCGGCCCCGCAGCCGGGCGAGTCGACCTCACGCGGCAACAAGCGCGCCCGCTCCGACCGACTCGTCGCCAGTGGCTACACCTTCCGGTACCCATCGTTCCGCGACGGCTACGCGGCCATGCTGGCCTGACGACCCCGGTGCCGAGACGTCAGCCGACGGGCTGCGCCTCGCCGGTCTGGACCTGCCACAGCGCGGCGTAGCGGCCACCGAGCGCGAGCAGTTCCTCGTGCGTGCCTGCCTCGACGACCTCGCCCTCGGCCAGCACATGGATGCGGTGGGCATGCCGCACCGTCGACAGGCGGTGGGCGATGACCAGCGTCGTGCGGTCCTTCGACACGCGTGCGAGCGAACGCTGGATCGCCGCCTCGGTCTCGTTGTCCACCGCGGACGTGGCCTCGTCGAGGATCAGGACCGCGGGGTCGCGCAGGATCGCGCGGGCGATCGAGACACGCTGGCGCTGACCGCCCGACAGCTTCTGGCCGCGCTCGCCGACCACGGTGTCGAACCCCTGCGGCATCGCCTCGATGAACTCCGTGGCCTCGGCCAGGTCGGCCGCTCGGCGGATCGCCTCGTCCGATGCGGTGGGGTCGCCGTAGGCGATGTTCTCGCGCACCGTGCCGTGGAACAGGAACACGTCCTGGCTGACCAGGCCCATGTGGCCACGGAACGAGTCGAACGTCAGGTCCCGCAGGTCGTGCCCGTCGATGCGGATGGCCCCGCCCGTCGGGTCGTACAGGCGCAGCAACATCTTCACGACCGTCGACTTGCCCGCCCCCGTCGAACCGACGATGGCATGCGTCTCGCCGGCGCCGACGTGCAGGTCGAGACCGCGGAGGACCTCGTCGCCCGTCTCGTAGGCAAAGCGCACGTCATCGAAGACGACCTCGCCCGCGACCGGCGTCGGCAGCACGGTCGGCCCGGGCAGGATCTTCGGCTTGACCCCCAGCAGGTCGGTCAGGCGGCGCACCGACGCCATGGCGCGCTGGTAGTCGTCGAACGTCTCACCGAGACGCGTCAGCGGCCACAGCAGGCGCTGCGTGATGAACACCAGCACCGAGTAGGTGCCGACGGCCAGCGACCCGTCGAGGGCCTTGAACCCGCCGAGGATGAGCGTGCCGGTGAACCCGGCGAGGATCGCCATGCGAATCAGGGGCACGAAGGCGCTGGACAGCTTGATGGCCGCCGCGTTCGCCACGCGGTAGTCGTCGGACTCGCCGGCGATGCGGTCGATCTCGCGCTGCTCGGCGGTGAACGCCTTGATGGTCGCGATGCCACCGAGGTTGTTCGCCAGCGACGAGTTCAGCAGCCCGACGCGATCACGCACCTCGCTGTAGCGCGGCTCGAGCCGACGCTGGAAGCGGAACGAGCCCCACAGGATCACCGGGATCGGCGCGAACGCGAACGGGGCGATCGTGGGCACCAGGACGAAGAACGACACGCCGATCGCGATGACGGTCGTCAGCACCTGGAGGATGTCGTTGGCGCCGCTGTCGAGGAAGCGTTCCAACTGGTTGACGTCGTCGTTGAGCACGCTCATCAACCCGCCCGTCGAGCGGTCCTCGTAGTACGCCAACTCGAGGTCCTGCACGTGGCCGTACGCGTCCAGGCGGGCCTCGTGCTGGATCGTCTGGGCGAGGTTGCGCCACGCGACGTTGAACAGGTACTCGAACACGGACTCGAAGACCCAGACGCCCGCGGTCACGAGCGCCAGCACGATCAGCTGCTGGCGCAGGTCGGCGACACCGAACACCTTCGCGACCCAGGAGTTCTCCTCGGTCACGACGATGTCGACCGCGGCCCCGATCAGGAACGGCGGGGCGAGGTCGAACAGCTTGTTCATGACCGAGAACGTGCCCGCCAGCCAGATGGCGCGGCGGTGTCCGCCGGCGTACTGCCACAGGCGACGGAGGGGATGTTCGTCGGTCGAGACGGCGTCGGGAGACGTCATGGAGGTGCCGGTCGGTTCGGGTTCGTCGTTGATGCTACGAACGCACCGGGCGAACGGGCATTCCCGGTCGTCAGGCGAACAGCGCGGCCTCGACGTCGGCGCGGATCGCGCGGAACGCCGCGCCCCGATGGCTGCGGGCGTCCTTCTCCGCCGGGGCGAGTTCGGCGTTCGTCCGGGTCTCGCCCTCGCTCACGAAGTACGGGTCGTAGCCGAAGCCGGCCTCGCCCCGAGGCTCATCGATGATGCGCCCCTCCATGGTCCCTCGCCGAGTCCACTCCCCCACGTCGGGTACGACCAGCGCGGCGGCACACACGAAGCGGGCCGTGCGTTCGGCTTCGGGGATCGCCGCCAGTTCACGAACGAGTTTGCGGTTGTTCGCGAGGTCCCCGTCCCCACCAACCGTGAGGTCGTCGTCGCCGTCCGCGTAGCGCGCCGAGTGGACACCCGGCGCCCCGTCGAGTGCGTCGACCTCCAGGCCCGAGTCGTCCGCCAGCGCAGGCATGCCGGTCACCCCGGCGGCGGCGCGCGCCTTGATCAATGCGTTGGCCTCGAACGT
>JBFJMP010000367.1:0-3141 GCA_041633895.1 Nitriliruptoraceae bacterium | reverse complement strand
GCTCGTGAACAACGCCTTCCAGCAGCCGCCCATGGACCTCGTCACCGAGGCCAGCCTGGACACGTGGCGGCAGTCGTTCGAGGTGAACCTCCTCGGCGCCGTCAGCCTCACGAACGCGGTGGCCCCGCACATGGCGGCCGGTGGCGGCGGGTCGGTCGTGTTCATCTCGACGATGTCGTCGCGTCGGGTCCGCAAGCGGTTTGCCGTCTACTCGGCGACCAAGGCCGCACTGAACACGACGATGCAGCACTACGCGAACGAGCTCGGGCGGGACGGCATCCGGGTCAACAGCGTCGTGCCGGGCTACATCTGGGGCCCGAACCTCGAAGCGTGGTTCGCGTGGCAGGCCAAGCAGCGCGACGTCGACCCCCAGGTGGTCTACGACGAGGTGGCATCCGAGACCGCGCTCCACCACCTGCCGACGGCGGACGAGGTCGCCGACGCCGCCCTGTTCCTCGCCAGCGACATGGCACGGGCGATCACGGGCGCCGCCATCGACGTCAACGGCGGCAACTGGTTCCACTGACGCCCGGCGGTCCGGGCGTCAGCCGGCCAGCAGGGGCCCGACCTCGCTGCCCAACCGATGGACCTGATCGACGTACTCCTCCAGCGAGCGGGACCGCGGTCGGACCTGCACGTGCGAACACCCCAGCTTGGCGAACGGGCGGAGCGACTCGGCGATCTGCTCGGGCGTGCCGGTCGTCGTCCACCGGCCCACATCCCAGTCGGGCTCGCCCACGTAGACGGGCAGGGCCATGCCCCCGAGGTCGAGGTCGGCGGTTCCCCGGTCGCCGCAATGGGCGCGGATCGCGTCGAGGTGGGCGGGCATGTCCCGCAGCAACGTGCCCTGCGGGATCCACCCGTCGCCACGCGCCGCGACGCGGCGAAGCGCCGGGGCGCCGGACCCACCGATCCAGATGGGGATGTGGTCCTGCACGGGACGCGGGCCGACGTGCAGGTCCTCGAACGCGAAGCGTCCCTCGACCGTGGTCGGGACCGACGACAGGACGGCGCGCAGGCCGTCGATCGCGTCGTCGAGGATCGCCCCGCGCTCCTCGAACGGCACGCCCATCGCGTCGAACTCCTCGCGGACGTGGCCGGCGCCCACCCCCACGATCACGCGCCCGCCGGACAGGACGTCCAGCGTCGCGAACGCCTTGCCGGCCTCCAGTGGGTGGCGCAGGGCCAGCACGTAGACGTGGGTCAACAGGCGGACTCGGGTGGTGGCCTGGGCGATCCACGCGAGCGTCGTCAACGGCTCGTACCAGGTTGGCTGCATGACCTCGACCTGCGAGCCCGGGATCCCGAGGTGGTCGCACACGCCGACGTACAGGAAGCCCGACTCGTCAGCGGCCTGCGCGGCGGCGAGCACGGCCTCCGGCCCTGCATCGGCCTCCCAGGCCTCGACGAAGCGACGTGACTGCGCCTGCACGGGCAACTGCAACCCGAGCGCGATGTCGCCATCCGGGACGATGCGGACCATGTGTTGCTCCCCTCGCGGCCTGCTGGCCGATCACGCCAGGTCGTTGCCCGGCCGTACCTCACCGACGGGACCGCCGCCGCCCAACACGACTTCGCGCGTCGCATCCCGGGCGGCGGACACGTCGATGCCCGACCGCTCGAACAGTGCGAGCGCGGCGGTCATCGCCGCACGGTGGGCGCCGTCGAGCACCTTCACGACGACAGCCCAGCCGTCGCGGTTGGCGATCATCTGGACCCCCTCCGCACCGGTCTTCGTGACGATGTCGGAGGCGTTGTCCATGGCCAGCGTGTCCTCGCGCCCCGGTCCGGCAACGGCCCACGGATGCGCCCGCATGGCGTCGAACACGGCGCGTTCGTGCTCGTCGCCGCGGGCGAGGCGACCGGCAGCGCGTGCGAGGTCGACCAGGCGCACCGCGTGTTGCGGCGCACCACACCCATCCACGGCCGTGGCGAGCACCTCGGCTCCCATTGCCGCTTCGATGTCCGCGCGTATGCGCTGCTGCAGCGGATGGTCGGCGGCGGTGTAGCCCTGCGTGGGCCAGTCGTTGGCCACGCACGCAAGCAGCATGCCGGCGTGCTTGCCGGAGCAGTTGTGCATGACGCGGTGGCCGTCGTCGCCGTCGGCGAGGACCGCCGCCATCGCCGCCCGACTCCCCGGCAGGGCGGACGGGCACTCGAGGGCACCGACGCCAAGGTGTGCGCTCGCCAGCATCGTGCGGACCAGGTCCACATGGCGCTCGGTCGCGTCGTGGCTGCCGGAGGTGATGGCGAGCACCTCGCCGTCCAGGGGGGCGCCGCGCACGGTCGCGCCCGCGCGTCGGATCGATGCCGCCTGCCACGGCTTGAGGGACGAGCGCGGGAACACGCCGGTGTCCGGCGTGCCGACGGCCGCGACCACGACCCCGTCCGGATCGACCAGGGCACCGTGACCGAGGTGGCGGCTCTCGACGATGCCGGACCGCGTCACGACGGCGATCTCCCCGGCGGCCGCGGCGAGGTCGGCATCAGGACGGGTCACGGCAGCACCGAGGGTCGAGGGCGTCTCCGGCGAGCGTAGACCTCAGATCCCCGCGTCGATGCCGACGAACGGTGTGTCCGAATCCAGCTCGACGGCGGCAATGCGCTCCATGAGGGTGTTCGGCTCGAACCACGACAGCTCCAACTGCTTCGCGCGCCGGAAGTAGAGCTGCACGTCGATCGCGCGGGTGAAGCCGATGCCGCCGTAGACCTGCTGGCCGGTCCGGGTCGCCCGGCGGTAGGTCTCGCAGGCGAACCGCTTGGCCAACGCCGGCAAGGCCCCCCCGGTGCCCTTCGACGCCCGGGCCCAGGCGGCCTGCAGGACGAGGGTGCTCGCCCCGCTGATCTCGGTGTGCGCGTCGGCGATGGGGTGGGCGATGCCCTGGAAGTTGCCGATGGGCACGCCGAACTGGACGCGTTCCTTCGCGTAGTCGACCGTCATCTCCAGCGTCCGCTCGGCGCCACCGACGGCCGTGGCCGCAACGGCGATCAGGGCGTCGTCCATCACGTGTTCGAACGCGTCCCACCCGGCCCCCGCCGCACCGATGCGGTTGGTCGACGGCACGCGCACGCCAGCGAACTGCACCTCGTACTGGGCCGAGGAGTCGGCCACGGTGGTCTGGGTCAGCGTGACGCCGTCAG
>JBFJMP010000366.1:0-3147 GCA_041633895.1 Nitriliruptoraceae bacterium | reverse complement strand
GGGGTGATCGCCTGGAGCTGGCTGCTGGGCGGGATCGCGCTGACCACCTCCGCCATGTCCAGCGACCAGACGCCGATCTCGGGCGTGCTGTTGCTGCTTGGCGCGGTCGGGGTCTGGGGCGCCTCGCTGGTCGACCTGCAGACCGCACTCGCGGGGCGACGGGACGAGTTGCTGGAACCCAAGGTGCTGGTGTGGGTCGTCGCCGGTGTGGTGGGCCTGCTCACGATCACGCTCATGTTCCAGTCGTTCCAGCTCGCCAACTGACGGCCGGACGGCCGGTCCTGCGCGTCGGGTCCCTCGGACGGCTTGGGTAGCCTCGCCACGTTGTCGACCCGGGGTTGGATGGTGGAGGACCGCATGTCGCGCGTGATCCTGTTCACCGGCAAGGGCGGTGTCGGCAAGACGACCGTGGCGGCGGCCACGGCAGCGGCCGCCGCAGCCGACGGTGCCCGGGTGCTGATCACGTCGACGGACCCGGCCCACTCGCTGGCCGATGCGTACGACGTCGTGGTCGGCGACGACCCGACGGTCGTCGCGGTCAACCTCCACGCGCAACAGATCGATGCGCAGACCCGACTCGAGCACCACTGGCACGACATCCGTGACTACCTGGTCGAACTGCTGGCCTGGGGCGGACTCGGGGACGTGCAGGCCCAGGAACTGGTGCTCGTGCCGGGCTTCGACGAGCTGTTCGCCCTGCTCGACATCCAGCAGCACATCGACGACGGCACCTACGACCTGATCGTCGTCGACTGCGCCCCGACCGCCGAGACCCTCCGGTTGCTGGCCCTGCCGGACGCCCTGCAGTGGTACGCGGAGCGCCTCCTCGGCCCCGGACGCAAGGTCGCGCGTGCCGTGCGCCCCATCGCGGAACGCGTCGGGACCGTTCCCGTACCCAGCGACAACGTCTTCGGCGCCGTCGAGCGCCTCCAGACACGCCTCGCCGACGTGCACGCGACGCTGCAGGACCCCACCCGCTCGTCCGTGCGGCTGGTCGTGAACCCGGAACGCATGGTCATCGCCGAGGCCCGCCGCATGGCGACCTCGCTGGCGCTGTTCGGCTACGCGGTGGACGCCGTCGTCGCGAACCGCGTCCTGCCCGACGAGATCACGGACCCCTACCTCGCACGCTGGAAGCAGCGGCATGCGGAACACCTCGACACGATCCATGCGTCGTTCGCCCCGACCCCGATCCTGACGGCGCCGCTGCACGACGACGAACTGGTCGGCGTCGACGCGGTGCGGGCGATGGGGGAGCGGCTCTACGGCGGCCGTCGACCGGCCGACGTCCTGCACACGGCGGTCCCCATGGTCGTCGAGCCGACCGGCGAGGGGTGGGTGCTGCGGATGCCGCTGCCCTTCGCAGGGCGCGACGACCTCGACCTGCACCGTCGGGGCACGGACCTGCACGTTCGCGTCGGGGCGCTGAAGCGCACCGTGGCGCTCCCGGCTGCCCTGCGCAGCGCGCGTGTCGCCGGCGCGCGCCTCGACGATGGCATGCTCGAGGTCCGCTTCGCGACCGCGGTGGCGGCATCGACCGGAACGGCGACCCGATGACCTCCGACGACGCGCAGCCCTGGTGGGCGTCCGGCGAGGGTGCGGACGGGCTCGGCGACGAGGACCCGTTGGACGCGCACCGTCGCGCGCGGGCGGGTGATGCCGGTTCGTCTGCTGCGGACGACGGCGACGCCCGGGCACCGGGTGGTGAGGGCCAGTGGATGGGCGATGCCCTGCTGGCGCTCGGGCGCCTCGCCTCGCAGGCCGGACGGCGCGTCGCCGCACGGGTGGGCGAACCCGGCACGGGGCGCCCCGTCGGCGCCGACGGCGGCCAGGCAGTCGGTGATTCCGATCCGTTCAGCCCGCACGAGGACGGCGCCGTGTGCGACGCCTGCCCCGTGTGCATCGGCCTGCGCGCCGTGCGGCAGGTGCGACCCGAGGTGATCGCCCACCTGTCCGACGCCGCCCACCACATGTCGCTGGCGCTGCGGGCGATCGCGGACGCCCAGGCCGAACCCGACGAGGGCTTCACCTCGATCGACCTCGATCCCTGATGCGGCTCGTGATCGCGCTCGGCGGCAACGCCCTCGGGGGCGGCGAGACGCCGCGTGCCGAGCGCGAACGACGGCTCGCGGTCACCTCGGTCGAGCTGGCCGACCTCATCGACGCCGGGCACGAGGTCGTCGTCACCCACGGCAACGGGCCGCAGGTCGGGGAGCTCATGCTCGACCAGGAGTCGCGGACGGGCGACGACGAACGCGGCGAGCGGCTGCCGCTGGACGTGCTGGTCGCCATGACCCAGGCCGAGCTCGGCTACCGCCTGCAGCGTGCGCTGGGGCGCGAACTGGCCGAGCGGGGGCGCCCACGTCCGGTCGTGTCGCTGGTCACCCAGGTCGTCGTCGACCGCGACGACCCCGCCTTCGACTCCCCGACGAAGCCCGTCGGGCCCGGCTACCTGCACCGCCCCGACGACGGCCGGCCCTACGTGCGCCAGAACGACCGGTGGCGGCGTGTCGTGCCGAGCCCCGAACCGCGCAGGATCGTCGAGCGCCGGGCGCTGGTGGCGATGCTCGACGCGGAGGTGGTGCCCATCTGTGCCGGCGGGGGCGGGGTGCCCGTCGCGCCCGACGAGGCGGGGCGCTACTGGGGCGTCGAGGCGGTCGTCGACAAGGACCTCACCTCGGCGCTGGTGGCCGCCAGCATCGGCGCCGACGGCCTGCTGATCCTCACCGACGTGGACCGGGTCGTCCGCCACCACGGCACCGACGAGGCCGAGCCGGTGGACGAGTTGACCGTCGCCGAGGCCGAGGCGATGGTGGCCGACGGGGACGCGGCGTCGGGGTCGATGGGTCCGAAGCTGCGGGCGGCGAGCCAGGTGGCGCGTGGTGGCGGCGTCGCCGTCATCACCCGCCTGGGCACCGCGGTCGCGGCCGTTGCGGGGCGCGCCGGGACGCGCATCGTCACCTGAGGGCCACAGCGGGTCATCGCGTGCCGTCGCCCGATCTGGCAGACTCCATCGCCCGAATCGGACGAGGGGTCGTGGATGTCGGGTCGTGTCGTGCTGCTCATCGGGGCGGTGATGGCAGCGCTGCTGCTGCCGCTGCCCGCGTCGCAACCTGCCGCAGAGGCAGCGGTCGGCGACCGGGTGTG
>JBFJMP010000365.1:0-3156 GCA_041633895.1 Nitriliruptoraceae bacterium | reverse complement strand
GACGAACCCGAACCCGGGTCGGTCCCCGTCAGCTGTGCGAGCGTGGTCCGGAAGCCGATGAGCGCCAGCGTCTGGCCGTCACAGACCATGCCGCCGACCTGGTCGAGCACGTGGACGTCATCGGCGGCGGGGTGGCCGTCGAGCACGGCGAGCACGCCCTCGACGCCCTGGCCCATCGTCGACCCGCTGGACATGGCCACGCGCTCGTTCGCGAGGGTCGTGCGGGCGGCACGCCAGCCGTCGTCGACCGCGCCCACGACGCAGTCGTCGGGCACGAACAGGTCGTCCATGTAGATCTCGTTGAACATCGCCCGCCCGGTGATCTCGCGCAGGGGGCGGATGTCGAGGCCGTCCGAGGTCATGTCCACGAGGAACGCGGTGATGCCCTTGTGCTTGGGGGCGTCCGGGTTGGTGCGGGCGAGGCACAGGCCCCAGTCGGACTCGTGTGCGACCGAGGTCCAGACCTTCTGACCGTTCAAGAGCCACCCGCCGTCGACCTTCGTGGCCTTGGTCTGCAGGGCGGCGAGGTCCGAGCCCGCGCCGGGCTCGGAGAACATCTGGCACCAGACGATCTCGCGGCGGTACGTCGGGCCGACGAAGCGTTCCTTCTGTTCGTCGGTGCCGTACTGGATGATGGTGGGCAGGACCCACTTGCCGATCACGATGTCCGGCACGGCCACGCCCGCCGCCGTGAACTCCTCGTCGATGACGACCTGCTCGATCGGGGACGCGTCCCGGCCGTACGGGGCGGGCCAGTGGGGCGCCACGTAGCCGGCGTCGGCGATGCGATCGACCCGGGCCGCCTCGTCGAGGTCACGGATCTCGTCGAGGAACGCACGGACCTCGTCGCGCGCAGCCTGTGCGGCCGTGTCGTCGGACAGGTCGATCGAGAGCTCGCGACGGTCACCGGCGCGGGCGAGTCGGGCGACGCGCACCCGAGCGGCGGAGGCGCCGCCGAGCAGCGATCGGATCGACGAGGCGCGCTTGAGGAAGAAGTGGGCGTCGTGCTCCCACGTGTAGCCGATGCCGCCGAGGATCTGGATGGCGTCCTTGGTGCACTCCACCGCGGCCTCGACGGCCACGGCCGTCGCGACGGCCGCCGCGAGCTCGGTGTGTTCGCCCTCGTCGAGGGCGCGGGCGGCGTCCCAGGCGGCGGCGCGGGCCTGCTCGACCCGGACCAGCATGTCGGCGCACAGGTGCTTGACGGCCTGGAACGATCCGATCGGGCGACCGAACTGCTCGCGGACCTTCGCGTAGTCGGCGGCGGTGTCCAGCGCCCATGCCGCGAGTCCGGCGGCTTCGGCGGCGAAGACGGTCCCTGCCAGGTCTCGGACGGTGGCCGTGGACACCTCGTCCAGGATGCGGTCGGGGCCGACGGTGACCGCGTCCGCGTCCACGCGTGCGACCCGACGGGCGCCGTCGACGCTGGCGAGCTCGGTGACGTCGACCTCGTCGCGGCGCAGCAGGGCGATTGTCGGCGCGTCACCGTCCGTCGCCTGGACGAGCACCACGTCGGCCACGGCGCCACCGATGACGAGCGCGGAGCCGCTGACCACCAGCTCGCCCCCCTCGCGGGCGAGCGACATGGTCGGGGCGCGGCCGTCGATCGGTACCTCGACGGCGCCGACGAGGTCACCGGACGCGATGCCGGGCAGGAGGTCCTTCGCGAGCGCCTCCGAGCCGTGGTGTGCGATCAGGTGCCCGGCGAGCATCGTCGGGACGACGGGGCCGCCGGCGCCGGCCTGGCCCAGCTGCTCCACGACGACGGCGAGCTCGGCGAGCCCGTACCCCGTGCCACCGTGTTCCTCGGGCAGGTGCAGCCCCAGCAGCCCCTGTGCTGCGAGGTCGGCGAGGAACCCGGGCCGCTGCTCGGTGTCCTCCTCGAACCGGTTGCGAGTGTCCGTCAGGACGTCGGCGTCCGCAGCCCAGCGGCGGACCGTGTCGGCGAGGGCGCGGTGCTCCTCGGTCAACGCGATGGACATGACTCACTCCGGGGTTGGCGCGACTGGGCACGATGCGGCCCGGTCGGGGCAGGAACAGGTTTCCGACTCATGTCGGCGGCGCGCGCGGGCGTCGACGCCGTCAGTACAGCGACGTGGTGCCGCCACGGCCGCGACGGGTCGTGATCTGAAACAGGTTCCAGATCACGACCCATCATCATGCCTCAGGCAAGTTCGGGCTCGAAGCCCGCGGGGAGGTGGACGGTGGTGGTCACCAGGTAGGCCTCGAGCCCCTCGGGGCCGAACTCACGCCCGATGCCCGAGTTCTTGAAGCCGCCGAAGGGGCCGCCGAAGTCGAGGCCGAACGCGTTGATGCCGAAACTGCCGGTGCGAATCCGACGCGACACCTCGAGGCCCGTGTTGGGGTCGGCGCTCCAGACGGTCCCGGACAGTCCGTAGTCCGAGTCGTTCGACATCTGGATCGCCTCCTCGGTGTCACGGAACTTGATGACGACGAGGACGGGACCGAAGATCTCCTCCTGGGCGATGCGCATCGAGTTGTCGACGTCGACGAACAGCGTCGGCTCCACGTACCAACCGGTGTCGAGGCCGGCTGGTCGCCCGCCCCCGGTCGCGATCTTCGCGCCCTCCTCCTGGCCCAGGGCGATGTACTTCTCGACCCGTTCGCGCTGGCGCTCCGCGACCATGGGGCCGACGTTCGTCTCGGGGTCCATGGGGTCGCCAACCTTGAGGGCCTGCATGGCCTCGACGAGCCGGGTCACGACCTCGTCGTGGATGGACTCGTGCACCAGGATGCGCGTCTGGGCGACGCAGGCCTGGCCGCTGTTCATCAGGCCACTGCCGAGGATCGTGGGGATCGCGACGTCCAGGTCGGCGTCCTCGAGGATGATCGACGCGGACTTGCCGCCGAGTTCCAGCGTCACCGGGGCGAGGTGCGTGGACGCGCCCGCCATGATGGCCCGACCGGCGCCGGGAGAGCCGGTGAAGCCGACCTTGTCGACATCCGGGTGGCGGACGAGGTGGTCGCCGGACTCACGCCCGGCCGGGACGATGTTGAGCACCCCGGGCGGGATCCCCGCCTCGTTGGCGGCCGTGCCCAGGGACGCATCGGCCAGGAAGATGTTTGCATACGGCAGGGGTTCGCCGGTGTCGCTATCGACGACGACACCGGCCAGCCGACCGTACCGTGGGGCCT
>JBFJMP010000364.1:0-3173 GCA_041633895.1 Nitriliruptoraceae bacterium | reverse complement strand
CGCCGAGGCCCAGAGCCGGATCGAAGCCCTGTCGGACCTGCAGCGCGGCCTCGAACGGGTCGCGCGCGAGATGCGTGTGGCGGATCCGCTGTGCCTGACGGCGGGTCAGGAGGCGACGCGCCTGGGTGCGAGTGTCTATCGCGACGACGTCCGGTTCCTGTACGAGTACTACCTGACCGGGACCGGGTCGGACCAACGCCTGCTCGAGGACGTCACCCGCTTCGACCCTCCGGACGCGGCGACCGGCACGGTCGTCCGCACGGGGACCTTCGTGGCCGACGTCGCCAACGACGACCTTGGCATCGACCTGTTCACCTACTTCGACCAGAACGGCGACACTCCGCTCACGCCGGGTGCCGCCGCGCAGGTCCACATCCAGCTGTCCAAGGAACTGACGCGAGCCGATCCCGTGCTCGTGTCGACGACCGTCGAGGTGCGCAACACGCGCTACTCGGGAGGGGGCGCGACATGTTGAGCGCTGCACGATCCGACGAAGGTTCACTGCCGCTGGTCATCCTGGCCTCCATCGTGGGCATCGGGTTGGCCATGGCGCTGTTCAGCTCCGTGCTCACCTCGGAACGCACGGTCCGATCCGACCGCGAGTTCACCACGGCCTTCCACGGGGCGGACGCCGCCGTCCAGTCGGCGTTGGCCTACATCCGGTCCACGGACCTGAACAACTCGGTCGCGGTGGGTTCCGTCGTCACCGGCGGGGACACCACCGGCAACGTCGACTACACCTACGAGGCCACGAAGGGCGTCCTCGAGTGGGAGGTCGTCGCCATCGGGACGATCAACGGCTCCTCACGCTACGTCGAGGCCACGATCTCGCTCCCGTCGCGCTTCTACACCGCCGCCTTCGGCAAGACCCTCGTGGGCTTCAAGGGTGGCAACGGTGCGTCGTCCTACAACGGCTCGGCCGTGGACACGGGCAAGGGTGCGGTCGGCACCAACGGCGACATCGAACTCAACGGCAGCGCGTACGCGGACGAGTTGTTCCTCTACGGCCCCACCGCGTCCTGCACGAAGACCGTCTCGAACTGCGACGCGATGCTGCCCTACACGCAGCACGCTCCGCAGCCCTACATCCCCGAGACGGACTTCATCGAGGACGCACTGGACGCCGCGTGGTGCCAGGCGTCGCTCGCCCCGTACCGGTCCTCGGTGAACGGTCCCCTCGTGGGCGGTGCCGGCCCGGGGCCCGACGGTGAGTACTGCTTCTCGTCGATGACCTTCGACAGCAACATGACGCCCGACTTCTCCGCCGATGATGTCGTGGTCTACGTCAGCGGCAACATCTCGTCGTCGAATCAGGTCAAGATCAACTGCAAGCCCTGCATCGACCGCTCGTTCGGGTCGTCCACCTCGACGGCCGATGTGAACATCATGCTGGCGAGCGACCCCGTGTGGTCGTCCGGGCTGCAGCTCTACTCCGTGGGTTCGAGCGTCTCCCTGGGCAACCACACGCACCTCGGTGCCGCCGTGTACGCGCCGAACGCGAGTTGCCACGGCAACCCGTCGAACGCGCAGGGGTGGATCTACGGCGCCATGACGTGCAACGACATCAACAACCAGGGTGGCTGGTCGTTCTGGTTCGACGAGCGCCTCCGGGAGATCGGCACCACCGAATGGCGCATCGACGGCATCCGCGAGGAGATCGGCGGCACGACCAGCTTCTGAGTCGCCACCAGTTCTGCAGTGGCCCGTCGGTAGCATCGGCGGGCCACTGCCCATGTGACCAGAAACGCGACCCGTGTCCCGACTGCGCTTCCTGACCGCCGGTGAGTCCCACGGCCCCGCCCTGACGGCGACCGTCGAGGGCCTGCCCGCCGGCCTGCACCTCGACCGTGCCGCGTTCGACCGCCAGTTGCTGCGCCGGCGCCTCGGGTACGGCCGCAGCCCACGCATGGACTTCGAGGTCGACCGCCTGGAGTTCATCGGCGGGATGCGCCATGGCCGCACGCTCGGGTCCCCGCTGTCCGTGCTGATCCACAACACCGAGTGGCCGAAGTGGGTCGACGCGATGGACCCCGAGGCACGGGACGACATCGAGGCGATCCGGGCAACCGGGCGGGGCCAGCGCCTCACGCGCCCGCGCCCCGGCCACGCCGACCTCGTCGCGTCGCTCAAGTACGGCTACGACGACGTCCGTGACGCCCTCGAGCGCGCCTCCGCGCGCGAGACCGCGGCCCGTGTCGTGATCGGCACGGCCTGCCAGTCGCTGCTGGCCGAGGTCGGCATCGCCGTGATCTCCCACGTCGTCGAGATCGGCGGGGAGCGCCTGCCCGACGACGCCCCGCGCCCCGGCCCCGACGACCTCGACCGCGTCGACGAGTCGCCGGTGCGCTGCCTCGACGACGACACCGTCGCGCGGATGACGACCCGCATCGACGCTGCCCACGCCGACCTCGACACCCTCGGCGGTGTCGTCGAGGTCATCGTGTACGGGCTCCCGCCGGGGTTGGGCAGTCACGTCCACGCCGAACGCAAGCTCGACGCCCGCCTCGCGATGGCGGCGATGTCCGTCCAGGCGATGAAGGGTGTCGAGTTCGGCCTCGGCTTCGCGGTCGGGTCCACGCCGGGATCCCTGGCCCACGACGAGATCAGCTGGCGCGACGGCGCCTACCACCGCGACACGAACCGCGCGGGCGGTCTCGAGGCCGGGATGTCCACCGGTGAGCCGCTCGTCATGCGCGTGGCCATGAAGCCGTTGTCGTCGCTGCCCCGTCCGCTGCGCACCGTCGAGCTCGACACCCACGAGCCGGCCGAGGCCATCACGCAGCGCTCGGATGCGTGCGCCGTGCCGCGCGCCGGTGTCGTGCTCGAACACGTCGTGGCCTACGAGATCGCCGACGCCCTGCTGGAGAAGTTCGGTGGCGACCACGTCGAGGAGGTCCGTCGCAACCTCGACGCCTACCTCGTCGAGGTGGCGGGCCGGTGAGCTCCAACGTCGCGTTGTTCGGGATGATGGGCAGTGGCAAGTCGACCGTGGGGCGCGCCCTGTCGGCGCGGCTCGGCCGGGGGTTCGCCGACACGGACGCCGAGATCGTTCGTTGGCGCGGCGCCACCATCCCCGAGATCTTCGAGGCGGAGGGCGAACCCGCCTTCCGCGCCTACGAAGCCCGGGTCGTGCGCGAGCTGGCGACGTTCCAGGACCTCGTCCTCGCCCTCGG
>JBFJMP010000363.1:0-3196 GCA_041633895.1 Nitriliruptoraceae bacterium | reverse complement strand
GTGGCGGACCGATGGTCCGCCACCCCGATGTTGCTCAGCAGCCGTCGTTGTTGAGTGCCGGGGGCGCCGGCGTCGCCGACCCAGCCGTGCCGACCGTCGACTCGTAGGCTGCAGCCCACGAACCGTCGTCGTACGCCATCTGCAGGACCTCGTTGATCCAGCAGCGCATGTCGCTGCCGTCCGGGACACCGATGCCGTACGGCTCCTCGGTGAACGGGTTGTCCACGAGCTCGAAGTCATCCGGGCTCTGGTCGATCAGGCCGATGAGGATGACGTTGTCGGTCGTCACCGCGTCCGCGCGACCGTCGTTCATCGCCTCGGCGCACTTCGAGTAGGTGTCGAAGGTGATCGTCTCACCGTCGGGCGCCATCTCGTTGAAGTTGTCGATCGACGTGGAACCGTCGACGGAACACGTCGTGTAGTCCGCCGTGTTCAGGTCATCGATGCCGGTGATCCCGTTGGGGTTGCCCTTGGGGACCATGATGTCCTGGCCGGCCACGTAGTACGGACCGGCGAAGTCGATGACCTCGTCACGCGCCTCGTTGATGGTGTACGTCGCGGCGACGATGTCCACCTCACCGTTCTGCAGGAACGGCTCGCGGTTCGCCGACACGGCCTCCGTGAACTCGATGTGGTCGTTCGGGTCGTCGTCCGGCCAGATGTGGCTGGCGATGATCCGCGCGATCTCGGCATCGAACCCGACGACGCCGGACGGCGAGTTGACGCCGAACAGCGGCTGGTCGAACTTCACGCCGACGCGCAGCGTCCCGCTGTCCGCGATCGCCTGCACGTCCGCCGGCAGGTCCATCGCCATGTCGGTCCCACCGTCGGTGGGGTCGTCGCCGGCGTCACCGTCGTCGCTTGAGCAGCCAACGGCCACGAGGGCGGAGACTGCGAGCAGGGCGGCGGTCCGCCGCCATCCAGATGCTCTCATTGCGTTTCCCTTCCTTGGTGCGTCCCGGGCGGTCCCGGCTTGACGTCTCTCAGTGCGCGAGGATCTTCGACAGGAAGTCCTTGGCGCGGTCCGACTGGGGGTTGTCGAAGAACTGCTGGGGCGGGGCGACCTCGACGATCGCGCCCTCGGCCATGAACACGACGCGCTGCGCGGCGCTGCGGGCGAACCCCATCTCGTGCGTGACCACGATCATCGTCGTGCCCGCCTCGGCGAGTTCGAGCATGACGTCGAGGACCTCGGAGATCATCTCGGGGTCAAGTGCCGAGGTCGGCTCGTCGAAGAGCATGACCTTGGGCTCCATCGCCAGCGCACGGGCGATGGCCACGCGCTGCTGCTGGCCACCCGACAGCTCCGCCGGGTACTTGTCGGCCTGGTTGCCGATGCCGACGCGGTCGAGCAGCTCCATCCCCCGGGCCTTCGCGGCCTCCTTGTCCATGCCGCGGACCTTGATCGGTCCGAGCGTGACGTTCTCGAGGATGGTCTTGTGGGCGAACAGGTTGAAGCTCTGGAACACCATGCCGACGTCGGCCCGCAGCTGGGCCAGCTGCTTGCCCTCGGCCGGCAGCGGCGTGCCGTCGATGCGGATCGACCCCTCCTGGATCGTCTCGAGGCGGTTGATCGCCCGACACAGGGTGGACTTGCCCGACCCCGACGGGCCGATGACCACCACGACCTCACGCTCGGCGACGGCGAGGTTGATGTCCTTGAGGACATGCAGGTCGCCGAACCACTTGTTGACGCCCTCGAGTTCGACAAGTGCGTCTGCCACGCCACGCCTCCGGTACGTCCTGCGCCCCGGGCTGATGCCCGATCGGGCCGTCTCCGACGCTAGCAACTGCCTACGACCGCGGTCGTGGATTTGTGCTGAATCGCCCGCCCCAACGGCCGCGGGGCCGCCCCGAAGGGCGACCCCGCGAACCATGCGGTTCGGATCAGAACTCGAATGCCTCGGCAGCCTCGGACGTGAACACGTCCGACACGGGCACGAAGAACCCGGTCTCCGGTGCGTCGGTGTCGATGCCGAAGACCCGGCTGTTGCGCGGCGGCACGCGGTCGGCCGCGGTACCCCACTCGTAGTCACCGAACAGCCCGTCGAACTCGATGACGCTGAGTCCCTGCGAGGCGGCCAGGATGCCGTCGTGGCTGAGGTCACCGTTGGCGACCGCGGCCTCGAGCACCTGCTCCACCGCGAGCATCGCGGCGTAGCCGAACGTGAAGTACTGGTCGGCTGCCTGGTCCGGGTTGGACGAGTTGGCGATGTCGTCGATCATCTGGGCCATACCGGGCACGGACGTGTCGCCCCACTCGGCACCGTCGGCCATCACGTGGAACGTGGCGGACAGGTACGGCGCGAGCGGCGATGCGGCGAGCGCGTTCACCCAGGTGGGCGAGTTCGCGATCCAGACCGGGGTGTACTCGGCACCCGCAGCGGCACCCAGGAGGCCACCGGCGTTGCTGGGCAGCGAGGTCAGGAACACGAACTCACAGCCCGCCTCGGCGAGGCGACCGACGTTCGGCGCCTGCGACTCGGGCGTGGTGTCAGCCGCCGAGAAGGCGACCTCTGCGGCGAGCTCGAAGCCCATCTCCTCGGCGGCGAACTGCACGCCCTCGAGGCCGGCCTCACCGTACGGGTCGTCGTGACCCGCCCAGCAGATGGTCGTGTCGCCGTTGCCCTGCTGGTTCACCCACCAGTCCAGGGCGTTGATCGCCTGGACCTGGTACGGCGCACCGACGGGCAGCAGGTTGTCGTTGCGGACCCAGAACGAGTCCAGCGACGCCGGCTGCGCCAGCATGCCGTCGTTCGCGAGCTCGCCCGCCAACGCGTTGACGATGGGCGTGCCCAGGATCTGCGCGAACATCACGACGTCGGACTTCAGCGACGTGTACTTCTGCACCGCCGTCGGGGCGTCGTAGGCCGAGTCCTCGACCACGAGCTCGATCGGGTACATGCCACCGATGCCACCGGCGGCGTTGATCGCGTCGACGCGCGCCTGGTTGCCCGCGGTGAGCGGATTGCCGATGACGGCGACGGGGCCCGTCGTCGGCGTGATCACGCCGAGGCGGATGGTCTCGCCGTCGAAGCCGGGTACCGCGGCGAGGTCGCCGCCACCACCTTCGGTCGGCGTCTCGGACATGTCATCCGTCATGTCCTCGGAGGGGCTCTCGGAGGGGTCCTCGGCTGCGTCGTCGCTCGAGCATGCCGTGGCGACCAGGGCGAGAGCCACGGTCGATGCGGCGATC
>JBFJMP010000362.1:0-3218 GCA_041633895.1 Nitriliruptoraceae bacterium | reverse complement strand
GGCCGAGCGCTGCCACCAGCTCCGTCGTCGACGGAAGCAGCGAGGCGATGCGAGACGGTCGGGGCACGGCGGGTCCGGTCGACTGGGCGGGCGGGAACGTGGCAGGAGCCTGCCAGAACGTAGGCTCGCGGACACATCGGGTGGGAGACCGGGCTGTGGAGCGATTCGTCATGCCGTTCGGGCGCACGGGGGGACTCCTCGTGGTTGCCGTTGCGATGGTGGTGGCGATCACCGTCCCGGCGCAGGGTCAGGATGGTGCGGACCACCTCGACCCCGATTTCATCGGCTCGATCGACCAGGCCGTCGTCCACGGGACGATCACGCCCCCTGGGGCCCGGATGCTGGACTTCGACAGCGAGCGCATCGCCTACGACGACCTCGTCTACGGGTATCGGGACCTGACGGCGGACGAGCTCACCACGACGTACTTCAAGGACGGCCGCTTCGGCGTCGTCGAGGACCCGATCGCCAGCTACCGACCGCGCCAGGACGTGCTCGTGGTCCGCGACGAGTGGGGTGTGCCGCACATCTACGGCGACACCGACGAGGCCGCCGCGTTCGGGGCGGGCTACGCCGGGGCCGAGGATCGCCTCCCGGTCATGGAGGCACTGCGTGCGCTCGGCCGTGCCGAGGCGTTCGAGTTGCTGGGGGACAACGCGTCGTGGCTCGCGGACGCCGAGATCGTGCGCCTCTACGGCTACACCGACGCCGAGTTCCAGCAGATGCTGGACCGCATGCCCGCGCTCTACGGCCAGGAGGGGCAGGACCTCGTCGACCTCCTCGACGCCGAGGCGGCGGGCATCAACCACTTCGTGCTGCAAGCCCAGCAGGGGCAGGTGCCGCTCCCGATCGGTCTGGCGGACCTGATCCCGCCGAACGAGATCGCCCCGTGGTCCGCGAAGGACATCGTGGCCGTGGTCTCGATCGTCCGGGCGCTGTTCGGCGCCGACGGCGGTGGGGAGCTCGCCACCGCCGCGCGGTGGCTCGACCTCGTCGACACCTACGGCGAGCAGCCGGGCCGCGACGTCTACGAGGACTTCCGCAACCGCCTCAACGACGACGGTCCGATGCACACCCTCGACGAGCGCTTCTCGTTCAACCTGCCTGCCGTCGACGGGCCGACGGCGGGCAACGCCATGGGTTTCGGTCCTGGCGACCCCGGGCTGCAGGGGCTGCTCGAGGAACTCGGGTCCGTGCTCCCCACGAGCGCAGGTGCGGCCGCCGCCGACCTCCAGGCGCTGCACGATGCGTCTGCCGTCGACTGGGATGCACTGGTGCTCGACCTCGGCCCGGGTGGCACGGTCGACCTGTCGCGTGGCGCCCAGGCGTCGATGTCGAACTTCCTGGCCGTCGGGCCCAGCCGCGCCGAGGGCGGGTTGCCCATCCTGCTCGGTGGTCCGCAGGCGGGTTACCTCGCCCCGCAGATCCTCGTCGAGAACGTCCTCCACTCGCCCACGATCCACGCAGCTGGCGCAGGCTTCGCCGGCCTGTCGCTGGTCGTGATCGGACGCAACGAGCGCGCCGCCTGGACGGCGACCGCTGGCGGGTCGGACATGATCGACACCTACGTCGAGGTCCTGTGCGATCCCGACGGCGGCACCGTGACCGAGGAGGAGGTGCACTACCTCTTCGACACCGACGGTGACGGGGAGCCGGAGTGCATCCCGATGGACGTGCGACTGCACCGGGAGACCACCACCCTGCCCGGCGGCGAGGTGCTGCCGGCGATCTACGTCGAGCGCACCATCCACGGGCCGGTCGCGGCTCGTGGCCGCCTCGGGGACGTGGCGGTCGCCGTGTCCCGCAAGCGTTCGACCTACCTCAAGGAACTGGACCCCGGCATCTCGATCCTGCGCATGAACCGCGGGGTCGACACGGCCGAGGGCTTCATCGATGCCTTCGCCACCGGCCACAACCTGGCGACCAACTGGGGGTTCGTGTCCGACGACGAGGTGGCCTACTTCCACGGCGGCCTGTTCCCGTACCGCCCCGACACGATCCACCCGGACTTCCCCGTGTGGGGGACCGGGGCGTGGGAGTGGCAGCGTGCCCCGGAGGGCAGCTTCGACGCAGACGCCTACTACCCGGCCACCGACCATCCACACGAGATCGACCCGGACCGCGACTACCTCGTGTCGTGGAACAACCGCCAGGCCCCCAACTGGGGCGAGGACGACTCGGGCTGGGGCTTCTCGTCGGTCTATCGCGCCGACCTGCTCGAGGACCAGATCATCGCCGAGGGCGAGGCCGGCCGTCTGATCGACCCGGTACGCCTCACGCAGTTGATGGAGCACGCGGGCCTGTCCGACCTGCGCGGGACGCATGTGCTCCCGCTGGTGATGGAGGTCCTCGACGCCGCGGCGGCCCCGTCGCCGCGGGCACAGCAGATGCGGGACCTGCTGGTGGCCTGGATGGAGCCGGAAGAGGACTACGCCTGGGGTGCCCTCCGACGTGATGCCGACCGTGACGGTGCGTACGAACACGAGGCAGCGATCGCGATCATCGACGCGTGGTGGGCCAACCTGGTGGAGACGGTGTTCGCCCCGGCGCTGGGCCGCCCTGTGACGTCGGTGTCCCGTCAGGGCATCCACGACGCGCCCGGCCCGATCGGGTCGGCCTTCCAGGGTGGCTTCTACGGGCAGGTCCGCACGGACCTCGAGCTCGTCCTCGGTCACGACAGGGCGTCACCGACGTCGCAGGTCTACTGCGGTTCGGATGCCGTGGGCGTGGACGGCACCCTCACGGCCTGTGCCCAGCGGCTCTGGGCGAGCCTCGACGCCATCGGGACCGAGGTTGCCGACGCCCAGGGCACGGAGGACCCCGCGGCCTGGAGCACGGACGCACAGGCCGAGCGGATCACGTTCACCTTCGGGGCCGTGCCGGCGCAGGACATCGAGGTGATCGAGTCGATGCACTGGGTGAACCGACCGACGACCCAGGTCCTCGCGCAGTTCGGCGAGCCCACGCCGACACCGATGCCGGAGCCGGAACCGTCAGGCACCGACACCACGGAACCCGAGGGACCGACGCTGCCGGCCACAGGTGGTGGATTGGCCCTGATGGGCCTGATCGGAGTCGCGGTGGGAGCGTTCGGTCGCCGACGGCGCGGCCGCGGCTCAGGTCAGCGCAGCGCCCACATCGCGGGTGAGGTGGCGGTGCGCACGAGTTCGGTGATCTCGGGCGAGCCGTAGCGCGCCGGCGCATGGGTCCGGAGGGCC
>JBFJMP010000361.1:0-3232 GCA_041633895.1 Nitriliruptoraceae bacterium | reverse complement strand
GCTCGGCCATGTCAGGAGGCGGACGTGATCTCGACGAGCTCGACCTCGAAGATCAGCGTCTCGTTCGGGCCGATCGGGCCGATGCCCGATGCCCCGTAGGCCAGGTCCGGCGGGATGATGAGGCGGGCGCGCTCGCCGACCTGCAGGCCGGCGATGCCGAGGTCCCAGCCCTCGATGACCTGACCGACACCGATGGTGAAGCCGATGGGGTCACGACCCGCGGACGAGTCGAAGACCTCGCCCGTACTCCAGGCCCGGCCCTCGTAGTGGACGAGGACGGCGTCGCCGGCCGCGGCCTTCGGGGCGCTGGCGTCGGCGGGCGCCGCCAGTCGCTCGACGACCAGTTCGGTCGGCGGGGCAGCGCTGAGGTCGAGGTCGCTCATGGCATCTCCGGGGGCGTCGGTCGCAACCGGGTCGGTCGCGTCGGTCGGGGCGTCGGCGACGGGGTCATCGTCGGAGGACGAGCAGGCAGCCAGGACCAGGCTGGCCGCGGCGAGGCCGGCGAGCAGCCGGCGAGCAGGGGTGCGGGGCAACGGGAGACCTCTTCTGGTGTGGGTCTGCGGCATGGCCGGTGTGGCGGCGAGGCTAGCGGTCGGCGGCCACTAGCATCCGCCGCATGCTGACCTCCGTCCTCGGCCTCGTCCTCGGTCTCGCCGCCCTCACCTGGGCAGCGGACCAGTTCGTGCTGGGCGCCGTGCGGGTGTCCGCGCGACTGCGCCTGTCCATGGTGTTGATCGGCGCGGTCGTCGTCGGTTTCGGCACCAGCGCCCCCGAGATGGTGGTCTCGGGGCTCGCGGCGCGGCAGGGCGAACTCGACATCGCCGTCGGCAACATCATCGGCTCCAACGTCGCGAACCTGTCGTTGGTGCTCGGAGCCGCCGCACTGGTCGTGCCGATCCTCGTGGCGAGCCCGAACATCCGCCGCGAGGCACCGCTGTCGCTGGCCGGCACGATCCTGTTCGCCCTGCTCGTGCAGAACGGCCTGACGGCGACCGAGGGCCTCGTCCTGCTGCTCCTGCTGGTGGCGATCATCGCGGTGATCGTCGTCGGCTCGATGGGCGGGCCGGACGAGGAGATCACGTCCGAGGTCGAGGAGTTCCTGGAGGACGGTGAGACCGACCTCCGCCGTGAGATCATCCGGACGCTCATCGGCATCATCGTGACGGTCGTGTCGGCACAGGTGCTGGTCGAGGCCGCCACGGGCATCGCCGCCGAACTGGGACTGGCCGAGGGCTTCGTCGGGGTGTCGATCGTCGCGCTCGGCACGTCACTGCCGGAACTGGCGACCTCGCTGCAGGCCGCCCGCAAGTCCGAGACCGACCTCATCGTCGGCAACCTGCTGGGCAGCAACCTCTTCAACTCCCTCGCCGTCGGTGCCGTTGCCGCGCTCGCAGGTCCGGGCATGGTCGAGGACGTGACCCTGACGGGGCGGGGCGTCGGGATCATGCTCGCCGTCAGCGTGCTCGCGACCGTCTTCATGGCCACGGGCCGGCGGGTCGTCCGCTGGGAGGGTGGCATGCTGCTGATCATGTGGGTCGTGATGCTGCCCCTGCTCGCCTGACCCTGCGCCGTACGCAACCGGAGCCGACATGAGCCTGCTCGTCCTGCAACGCAGTCCGTACGTGGGCCTCGGTGCCCTCGCCGAAGCGCTCGAGGCGCGGGACATCGACGTGGTGGTGGTCGACCCGTCGACGACCACGTCGGTCGACCTCGACGGCGTCACCGGTGTGCTGGCACTGGGCGGCGAGGCCGAGGACGGCATGCTCGACGGTGAGGTCGACCTGCTGCGGCGGGCCGTCGAGGCGGAGTTGCCGACGTTCGGCATCTGCTTCGGTGCCGCCACGCTCGCCGTCGCCGTCGGTGGCCAGGTCGCCGAGCGTGAGCGCCCCGAGGTGGGCTTCATCCCCCTGTCCCGCACGGCCGTGGGTGCGGAGGACGACGTCGCCGCCGGATGGCCCGACGGTGCCGTCATGTTCGCGATCCACCAGCACGAGGTCGCGGGACTGCCGGCCGAGGCCAGCCAGTTGCTCATCGGCTCGGACGGCCCGTCCCTGTGGCGCCTCGGCTCCGCCTATGGCTGCGCCCTGCACCCCGAGGCCGACGCGGACACCATCGGCGTGTGGCTGGAGTCCGACGTGGCTGCGGCGACCGTGGCGGCCGCGGGCCTCGACCTCGAGGAACTGCGGGCCGAGAACGAACGCCGGGCACGGTTCAGCCGCAGCGCCGGCCTGCCCCTGCTGCTGCGGTGGGTGGATGGCCTGCTGAGCTGACGGCGGGCCCTCGTGGCCCCCTAGGCGGCCCTGGCTCAGTTGTCGCTGTTGGCCGCTACCGCGGAGCCGTGCACGACCTCTTCGGCGATGGCGTTCTCGCCGCCGATGACCTGCAGGAGGTCGATGGCGGCCGCGTGGTCCGTGAGCCACGACAGCACGCCCTCGTCGTTGCGCGTGCCGTGGACGAGGATGAAGCCGTAGCCGAGCTGGGCCAGGACCGGTCCGGCGGCCAGGGCGTCGGGGAAGTCGAGGCCCGTGGCGACCGCGAGGGTCGCAAGGGTCGCCCCGTCCTCGACGAGCTCGGCGGCCATGACCTGCGACGTCGCGTAGCGGTCGTCCCCGGCGATGCGAGCCGTTGCGCGCTGGAGCTCCCGGACGTCCTCCTCGACCTCGGCACCGACGGCAGCCTCGCCACCCGTGATCCGGACGTCCTGGATCTCGTCCAGGGACACGATCCGCGCCACCGCCTCGACGAGGCCGTCGTGGGGGGTCAGCAGCACGGGTGCGAACTGGCGCGACCCGAGGACCGAAGCGGCCAGCGCGTCCGGCCATCCGAGGCCACCCGGGTGGGTGCCGGCGGCGATCAGCGGCGACACGACGGCCTGCGGCTCGGCGCTGTCCTCGGCGCTGGCGGGGGCGCGGTCGGCGTCCGCAGCCGCCGCCTGGCGAGCCGTGGGCTGGCCGGCAGCCAGGGCGTTGGCAGCGAGGGTCGCGGCAACGGCTGCCTGACGGGCACGTCCGAGGTCGATGACGTCACGCAGGTCCTCGTCGGCCTGCGCGATCGGACCCGATGGCTCCTCGTCGGCCGACGCGGCCTCGCGCTGTGGCTCCTCGGCCGGGACCTCGATGCCATGGGCCGCCAGGATCGGCTCGGCGACCAGCGCCGACAGCACGGCCGGGTCGGGGTCGCCGATGCGCGAGATGTCGTCGGCCGTCAGACGGGTCTTGGCGGCCAGTTCGTC
>JBFJMP010000360.1:0-3236 GCA_041633895.1 Nitriliruptoraceae bacterium | reverse complement strand
CCCGTCGAGGTCGACCTCGACGCGGATCCGTGTCTCCTTGGTGTCACGTTCGACGACGGCGTGCCGTTCACCCATGACCAACCCTTCCGTGCAACTCGGGAGACGGTACCGACCTAGGCACCGAGGACGTCAGCCAGCGCGGCGAGGAACGCGTCGTTCTCGTCGCGCGTGCCGACCGTGACGCGCAGGCAGCCCTCGAGGCGGGGCTTGGTGGAGAAGTCCCGGACGAGCACGCCGTGTTCCAGCAGGGCGTCGAACACGCGCGCCGCACCGGCCACGCGGAACAGGATGAAGTTGGCGGCCGACGGCCACTGCTCGACGCCGTCGATCGTCGCCAGTCCGGCCGCGACGCGGTCACGTTCGGCCGCGACCCGTGAGCGGTGCTCGAGGAAGGCGTCCTCCTGGTCCAGCGCCACCTCAGCGGCGACCTGCTTGATCGCATCGAGATGGTACGGCAACCGGACGCGCCGGATCCCGTCGACGACCCACGGGTGGGTCAGCAGGTACCCGAGGCGCAGTCCGGCGAGGCGGAACGCCTTCGAGAAGGTGCGCGACACGACGAGTCGGTCGAGGTCGCCGAGCAGGTCGGCGGCGGTCACGGCGTGCGCGTCACCCGCGAACTCGATGTAGGCCTCGTCCACGATGACGAGCGCGTTGGCGCAGGCATCGTGGACGCGCCGGACGATCCCGTCGGGCACCGCGATCCCCGTCGGGTTGTTGGGGTTCGCGAGGATGACGATGTTCGGCTCGGTGGCCGCCAACTCGTCCACCACGGCGTCCGACCACGCGAGGTCCTCGTCGAGGTCGACCGTGACGTAGTCGGTCATCGTCACCTGGGCGATCACCGGGTACATCGAGTAGCCGGGCCGCACCGTCGCGACGCGGCGGCCGGGACCGCCGTAGGCCTGGAAGAGCTGGGCCAGGACCTCGTTCGAACCGTTGGCCGCCCAGACACCTGCGGGGTCGATGCCCGCGCGCGCCCCGAGGCGCTGGCGGAGCGCCGTGTGCGGGCGGTCCGGGTAGCGGTTGAGCTCCAGCGACTGGATGCGCCGGCCGACCTCTTCGAGGTAGCCCGGCGGGGGCGGCTCGGCGGTCTCGTTCGTGTTCAGGCGGACGGGGACGTCCAACTGTGGGGCACCGTAGGGCTCGAGGTCGGCGATGTCGTCGCGGACCGGGACCGGGTCGGTGCCGCTCACGACGAGCCCTCCAGCCGGACGCTGACGGCGCGCCCGTGTGCGGGCAGGTCCTCGGCGGCGGCCAGCGCCAGCACGGACGGGGCGAGTTCGGCGAGCGAGTCGGCGTCGTACTCGACCCAGTTGACGGGCACGAGGAACGACGAGGTCGACAACCCACCGGTGAAGCGCGCGGTGCCCGACGTCGGCAGGGTGTGGTTGGGACCGGCCGCATAGTCGCCCAGCGACACCGGTGTCGGCTCGCCGATGAAGGTGGTGCCGGCGTAGCGGACCCGGGCAGCCACCGTGGCGGCGTCCTCGGTGTGGACCTCGAGGTGCTCGGCCGCGAACTCCTCGGCGACGTGCACGGCGGCGTCGATGTCGTCGACGAGCACGACCGATCCCTGCCCCGCGAGCGCTGCCTCGACCCGTTCGACGTGGCGCGTGCCCGCGACCTCGGTGTCCAGCTCGGCCTCGACCCGGTCGACCAGCGTGGGGTCGGTGGTGATGAGCAGGCAGGTCGCCAGTTCGTCGTGCTCGGCCTGCGCCACGAGGTCCGCCGCCACGATCCGTGGGGTGGCGGTGTGGTCGGCGATGATCCCGATCTCGGTGGGACCGGCGTAGCCGTCGATGCCGATGACGCCCTCGGCCGCCATGCGCTGCTTCGCCAGGCTGACGTAGAGGTTGCCCGGACCCACGACCTTGTCGCAGGCCGGGACGGTCTCGGTGCCGTGGGACAGGGCGGCGATGGCCTGCGCCCCGCCGATGCGGAACACGCGATCCACACCGACCAGTGCGGCGGCTGCCAGGATGGTGCGGTTGGGCCAGCCGTCACCACCCGTCGGCGGCGTGCACAGCACGATCTCCTCGACGCCGGCGACCTGCGCCGGCACGACCGTCATCAGCACGGTCGACGGGTAGGCGGCCTTGCCACCGGGGACGTACACGCCGGCGCGCTGTACGGGGCGGTGCCACTGGCCCATGCGCGCCCCGTCGCGCTCGTCGGACCAGTCGGCCGGACGGGCACGCTCGTGGAACCACCGGATCTGGTCGACGGCGCGCTCGAGTGCGGCGCGCAGGTCCGGCGCCAGTGCCGCCAGGGACTCGTCCAGCAGCGCCTGCGGGACCTCGATCGACTCGATGTCCACGCCGTCGAACCGGGCCGTGAGGTCGACGAGGGCGTCATCCCCGTGCTCGTGGACCGCTTGCAGGGTCGCGTCGACGCCGTCGCGCGCCGCGGTCAGGTCGATGCGCGGGCGCGGGAGGCGGGCGCGGACGTTCGACAGATCGCCGCGCAGGTCGAGTACGGACAGGCGGGCCACCGGTACCTCATGGCGTCTCGGGGAGAGCAGGAGGGTACTCGCGGCCCCGAGGCGGCCGTCATCGCGGTGACGTCAGCCGTCGACGGCCACGTCGAGGTGGACGAGCCGCGGCGTCGCTCGCGGCAACTGGAGCGTGAACACCGAACCCTGACGGATGTCGGAGGTCAGCGAGATGGACCCGTCCATGCGGGTCGCCAGCGTCCGCGCGATCGTCAGCCCGAGACCCGGCCCCTGGGTGCGGCGCAGGTGATCGCCGAGGCGGGAGAACCTGCCCCAGATGCGCTCCTGGTCCCATGCCGGGATGCCGGGGCCCTCGTCGGCAACCGCGATGTTGACCCGGTCGCGGGCTTCGAACACCCGCACGAGTACCGCGCCCTCGGTGTGCTTGAGGGCGTTGCCGACGAGCGATCGCACGATACGCACCAGCGCCACCCGGTCCGCCATGACGGCACTGGACGTGTCGACCTGCACGAGGCAGCGATCGGCGGCGTCCCCCGCTTCGACGGCAACTGCGTCACGCACGATGTCGCTGGCATCGACGGGTTCGGGGCGCAGGTCGAACCGGCCGTGGTCGAGTTCGGCCACGGCGAGCAGGTCGCTGATCAGGGTCTCGAGGCGGGTCACCTGAGAGGCCATCGACCGGTGGACCGTGTCGAGCTGTGCCTCGTTGAGGCGGGCCGCGGGGTTCTGCAGCGTCGCGAGGAAGCCCTTCAGGGGCGTGAGGGGGGTGCGCAACTCGTGT
>JBFJMP010000359.1:0-3241 GCA_041633895.1 Nitriliruptoraceae bacterium | reverse complement strand
CGAACGGCATGCTGTGCTCCGCGCGTGAACTGGAGCTCGGCGACGACCACGACGGGATCATGATCCTGCCGCCGGACACGCCGCTCGGGGTGCCGATCGCGGACCTCCTGCCGCTGGGGGAGGCCGTCATCGACATCGAGATCATGGCCGACCGCGGCGACCACCTGTCGATCTTCGGGGTGGCGCGTGACCTGGCGGCTCTCACCGGCACCGAGGTGCGTCCGCCCGCGGACCTGCCGACGCCGTCCGAGGGCGGCGCCGTGGCTGTGTCCATCGATGCGGCCGACGGTTGCTCGCATTTCGTGGCGTGGACGCTGGAGGACGTGGACGTCCCGGCGTCGTCGCCGTGGTGGTTGCGCCAGCGCCTCGCCCAGTGCGGGGTTCGTTCGATCAGCCCGTTGGTGGACATCACGAACCTGGTCATGCTGGAACTCGGCCAGCCGATGCACGCCTACGACCTCGACGCCCTCGACGGGGCGCGACTCGGGGTGCGCTGGGCAACGGACGGTGAGACCCTCACCACCCTGGACGACGTCGAGCGGACGCTGCGCAGCGACGACCTCGTCGTGGTCGACGGCGCGCGCCCCGTGGGTCTCGCCGGCGTCATGGGCGGGGCGGACACCGAGGTGACGGCCTCGACGACGCGTGTCGTGTTCGAGGCCGCCACGTGGGACCCGGCGACGATCCGACGCACCTCGCGTCGCCTGCGGCTGACGTCGGAGGCATCGATCCGCTTCGAGCGCCGGGTCGACCCGGCCATGGCCGCGGTCGCCTGTGCTCGCGCGGTCCAACTCGTCCAGCAGGTCGGCAGCGCGACCGACCTCGGCGTGACGTCCGCAGGAGGTGTCGGCGCCCCGCAGCCGGCCGTGCAGGTCGACGCGGAACGCGTGCGACGCCTGATCGGCCTCGACGAGCTGACCACCGATCGCCAGGTCGAACTGCTCCAGCGCGTCGGCTGCGACATCACCGTCGACGGCGACGACCTGCAGGTCGTGCCGCCCACGTGGCGCGGGGACCTGCTGCGCGCTGCGGACGTGGCGGAGGAGGTCACTCGCCTCCACGGCTTCGACCGCATCCCGGCCACGCTGCCGGCCACCGGGCTGTCCGGCCGCCTGTCCCACACGCAGCGGCTCGAGCGGGACGTGCGCGTGGCGGTCCGCGGGTTCGGACTGCACGAGGTCATCACGCGTCCCTTCGTCGGTGAGGACCGGCTCGAGGGCATCCACCCGGGCGGCGACGCGGTCGTGCTGTCGAACCCGCTGGCCAAGGACGCCTCCGCCATGCGGACCTCGCTGGTCGACGGCCTCCTCGACGCGGTCCGGCACAACGTCGGACAGGGACGCCCCGGCGTGGCCGTGTTCGAGTACGGACGGATCTTCCGTCGCGCCGGCGGTCCGCTGGACGGACTGCTCGACGCCTTCGGTGACGACTGGGCGCACGGGACGCCCGACGGCCGCTCGCTGCCCACGCAGCCCCGCACGCTGGGCCTCGCCGTCCAAGGGCTGCTCGACGGGCCGGGCTGGGTGTCGACCGATCGCACCTGGAACGGTCACGTGGTCCTGGCCGTGCTGGACGAGGTCGTGCGACGGATCCTCCCGGACGCCACGCTCGAACGCACACCCGAGGTGCGGGATCGCTTCCACCCGGGTCGGACCGTGCGCCTGTCCGTGGACGGTCATGAGGTGGGACTCGTCGCACAGCTGCACCCGGCCGAGGCCGAAGCGCGCGACCTGCCGGAGCCGGTGGTCATCGCCGAGCTGTTGCTGGAGCCCCTGTTGCTGCGCGCGGACCCTGCGCCTCGGCGCCCCGGCGGTGCCATCGTGCGCCACCCGGCACTGTCCGTCGATGTCGCCGTCGTAGCGGACGACGACCGTTCGTGGGCGGACGTGGAGGAGGCGCTGCGACGGGCAGCCGGCGACCTCCTCGACGACGTTCGCGTCTTCGACGTCTACCGCGGTGAACAGGTCGGCGAAGGTCGGCGGTCGCTCGCGGCTCGCCTGCGGTTGCAGTCCCCGGACCGACAGCTCACGGGTGATGACGAGCAGGCGGTCCTGGCCGCCGTTGCGCGCGAGGTCGAGGCCATCGGTGCCACACTGCGTTCCTGATGGATGACCTCCGGATCGACCGACGACACCTGATTCCCGCTGCGGAGCTCGAGCTGCGCGTCATGCGGGCGTCGGGTCCGGGCGGGCAGGGCGTGAACACGACCGACTCGGCCGTCGAGGTCCGGTGGGCGATGGCCGACAGCGAGGTCCTCACGGCGGCCGAGAAGCAGCGCGTGCGCGACAACCTCGGGACGCGCCTGACCAAGGACGACGTGTTCATCGTCCGCGCGTCGGAGCACCGCAGCCAGCACCGCAACCGGGACGCGGCACGCCAGCGCATGGCAGCGATGCTGGCCGAGGCGATCGTGCCGCCGCGCAGCCGACGCCCCACCAAACCCAGTCGCCGGGCGCGCCAACGACGCCTCGACGAGAAGCGCCAGCGGGGCGAGGTCAAGCGCCTGCGGAAGCCGCCCGAGGGCTGACTCCCGTCCGGGGCGTGCGCCGAACGCAGGCTGCATAGACGGTGCATAGTCTTGCAGCAAGCGGAGGGATCGGCTACGGTCCCGCCTTCGCCCTGATCCCCCAATCCGTCCAAGGACCAGCCGTGGCACTGCAGGTCGGCATCGTCGGCGCCTCCGGCTACGGCGGCGTGGAGTTGATGCGCCTCCTCGCCCAGCACCCCGACATCGACGTCGCGGTGGTGGCGGCCCACTCGCAGGCGGGAGAGCCGGTCGCCAGCCTGTACCCCAACCTCGTCGGCGACCGCACGTTCGACGCGATCGACGTCGACCAGCTCGCCACCCTCGACCTCGTCTTCCTCGCCACACCTCACGGCCCATCGCTGGACCTTGGGGCGACCCTGCACGACGTCGGGACGCGCACCATCGACCTGTCCGGTGCCTTCCGGCTGGGCGCTGACGACTTCGCCACCTGGTACGGCGAGCCGCACCCACGCCCGGACCTCGCCCCGGCGACGTACGGGCTCACGGAGTGGTACCGCGACGAGATCGCGGAGGCCACCCTCGTCGCGAACCCGGGGTGCTATCCGACGGCCACGCTGCTCGGCCTGCGGCCGCTGGCCGACCTGCTGCGCCCCGGATCGGTGATCGTCGACGCCAAGTCGGGGACCTCGGGCGCGGGTCGGGGCCCCGGTGACCACCTCCACTTCTCGCACGTCCACGGTGACGTGGCCGCGT
>JBFJMP010000358.1:0-3244 GCA_041633895.1 Nitriliruptoraceae bacterium | reverse complement strand
CGGGTCGACGGTCTCGGACGGCGTGGCGTCGGGGCTGTCGGACTCGGATGGCGAGTCCACGGCCGCCCCGTCGGGGGTGTCGTCGACGTCGCGCGTCACGGCAACGCCAATGGACACGACCAGCACGACGGCGATCGCGGCGAGAAGACCAGGTTGCGAACGGGACATGAGCGGTGGTGCCTTGTGTCGACGGAGGGCTCCCGACTCGCCCGAAGGGTATGACATGCGCCCCCGGACACCCCACATCCTGAACGTCCAGCCGCACCCCCTCCGGCCGGGACGCGCGTCAGGCGAACGGAACTGCCGTGGACGGCCGTGATCGTGGTCGGTTCGCGTCGCCCCGCGACAGCACGCACACTTGCTCCCGACGACGAGATCGGACCGGCCATGGGTGAGCGCACGTACGACATCGTGCTGTTGGGGGCGACCGGGTTCACCGGCCGCCTCACGGCGGACCACCTCGCGCACCGACTGGCCGGCACCGGGCTGGCCGGCACCGGGCTGACCGGCACCGGGCTGACCTGGGCGATCGCGGGCCGCAACGTCGACCGCCTCGAGGAGGTGCGTGACGGCCTGTCGTCCGCGGGACTGGAGCCCGAACTGGAGGTCGTCGACACCGCGGACCTCGTCGGCCTGCTCCGCCTGGCCGAGCGCACCCGGGTGCTGGCCTCGACCGTGGGTCCGTACGTCCAGCACGGGGAACTGGTCGTGCAGGCGTGCGTCCGCAGTGGCACCCACTACGCCGACATCACCGGCGAGCCGGCCTTCGTCGACCTCGTCCGGTCGCGCTACGACGACGACGCCCGCGAACGCGGCGTCAAGGTCGTCAACTGCTGCGGCTTCGACTCGATCCCGCCGGACCTCGGGGTGCGCGACGCCGTCGCCCAGCTGCCCGACGACGCCCCGATCACCGTGCGCGGCTTCCTGCAGGCCAGCGGCCAGCCGTCCGGTGGGACGTGGGCCTCGGCGCTGGAGGCCATCGGCACCGGGGAGCTCGGCGGGTTGCAGGGCCAACCGCGACGCGACGGGCACCGGCAGGCCAGCACGTTGCCGCTGCGTCCCGTGCGCGCCGACGAACTCGGCGGCGTCGGGCTGCCGCTGCCGACCATCGACCCGTCCATCGTGTTGCGCTCGGCGGCCGGGTTGGACGCCTACGGGCCCGACTTCCGCTTCGGCTACTACCTCCACACCGCCAGCCCGGTCACGGCGGCCGCGATCGCGGGCGGGGCGGCCGTGCTGGCCGGCGTGGCCCGCATCGGCCCGGCGCGCGAGGCCCTCAAGCGCCTCCGGCCGGCCGGCGACGGACCCAGCGACGAACAACGCGACAAGGCGTGGTTCCGGATCACGTTCGAGGCCGAGGCGGCGGGCCACCACGTCCGCACACGCGTGTCCGGCGACGACCCGGGCTACGGCGGCACGGCCATCATGCTGGGCGAGGCGGTGCTCAGCCTGCTGGAGGACGACCTCGACGACGTCGCGGGCGTGCTCACGCCAGCGCAGGCGTTCGAGGGCGGCCACCTGCAGGCCCGCCTCGAGGCCCACGGCATGACGTTCGAGGTCCTCGACGTCGACGCCTGATCGGGGCTCGGGGGACCTACTCCGGTGGCAGGTGCTGCCACTGCTCCAGCGGCCAGCCCAGGGCGTCCAGCAGGTCCGTGAGGTGGTCGACCGCACGCAGGGCCGTCGCCCGTCGGTCCCGCGACGGCGCCATGACCAGCGACAGCTCGGTCGAGTTGGGCCGGCGGTGGCGTGTCCACCCGTCCGGGAGGCTCGTGCTGTCCGCGAGTCGACGCATCCGCCCCGACGGGACGAACAGCCGGAGTTCGACGTCGTGGCCGGTGACACCTCGTGCCACCGCGGGCCGCACCACGAAACGCGTCAACAGGTCCCGTGACAGCCACCGTCCCACGCGGTTGAGGGTCGAGCCCGGCCCGCGCGAGTGGCCGGTCACGGTCGGCACCGGTCCCGACACCTCGCCGTCCGCCAGCACCCGCGCGAGCACGTCGGTGTCCCATGCATGCGGGGGAGCGGGCACGGACGCGTCCCAGTCGACCGTGGCGACGTCGACGGCGCCCTCGTGGATGCGCGGTCCGGCCGCCTCGCCCCAGCCGCCGCCACCGACGCGGGCGGCAGTCGACGGCCGGGTCATCCGCGACGTGGACGGGGACGAGTTCGTCGCCGGCAGTGGTCGGTCGTCGTGGAGCAGCGCTCGGGCAGCCTCCTGGAGGCGGTGGAACTCCGCCGCGTCGCCACCGAGGTCCGGATGGCACTCGCGGGCGAGCCGCCGGTAGGCACGTCGAACCTGCTCCGCGTCCGCATCCGGCGGGACGCCGAGCACCTCACAGGCTTCGCGCATCGACATCGACATCAGTCGGCGACGCTACCGGTCGTCAACGGAACGCGTAGACGTGGCCGTCACGTGACCCGACGTAGAGCGCCCCGTCCCACACGGCGGGTGTCGACTCGATGCAGGCGCCCGTCGGGATGGTCACCGTCCACGCCTCGACGGGCACGGCCGGGTCGTCCAACGACCAGCCGCGCAGCCCGCCCCCTTCGCACAGCGCGGTGATGAGGACGCCGTCGACCACGACCGGGCTGGACCACTCGTGGTAGCCGATCCGTTCGCTGTGGGTCAGCGCACCCGTGTGGCGGTCGACCACGAGCAGGTCGCCCGGGTGGGTCGTCACGTACAGGTGGTCGCCCCACACGGCGGGCGTCGCCCAGATCCCACCGTTGCCGTCGCCGCCCGTGGTGCGGGGCGGGACCGCCAGCGACCAGACGAGCGGGTCGTCGGGACGGGTCGGGTCGAGGCGCACGAGTTGGCCGACCTCGCGGGCGCGAGGCAGGTGGCGCTCCAGTTCGACGGCTGCGTAGATCGCCCCGTCGGCGTCCGCCACCAGCGTCGCGTCGGTGTCGTCACCCAGCCAGTAGCGGAACACGCGCGGCATCTCGCCGGCTCGCACGCGCGAGATGTCGAACCCGGACACCAACCCGCCCGAGTTCACGACGTAGACCACGTCGCCGACGACCAGCGGCGAGCTCTCGATCGACACGTTGCGGTCGCCGAGGTCGCGGAAGAGCTCGTCGTCGAAGCCCGGCGCCTCGGCCAGCACCACCGGGTCGACGGTGACGAGGCCGTCGGCGTCGTAGCCGCGGTGCAGTTCGACCGCGCGGAACCACGAGTCCTCACCACCCTCGTAGAGGATGTCGTCGAGGATGACGCCGTTGCCGTCCCAGTCGTTGT
>JBFJMP010000357.1:0-3254 GCA_041633895.1 Nitriliruptoraceae bacterium | reverse complement strand
TGGCGGTCGATTGGCCGGCGACACCGTACTCGGCGACCTGTGGTCGCCCGGAGCGCACCCCGCAGGGTAGTCGCAAGTATTCACGTTTACGCGAATACATGAACAGTAGGTACCGTCGGGGACGCTCCCCCTCGGTCACGTCCCTGCTCCCCGAACGGCAGTCGGATGACGACATCTCCCGCCCGTTTCCTCCCGCGACGGTCCGACTACGACCTCACGGCCCTTCGCGCCGACCTGCTGGCAGGCACGACGGTCGCTGTCGTCGCCCTCCCGCTGGCCCTCGGGTTCGGGGTCACGTCAGGTGCCGGTGCTGCCGCCGGCCTCTACACCGCCGTGGTTGCCGGCGTCGTGGCCGCCGTCTTCGGCGGGTCGAACTTCCAGATCTCGGGACCGACCGGGGCGATGACGGTCGTCCTGCTGCCGCTGGTCGCGCGCTACGGCGTCGCGGCACTGGCGCCGGTGGGCATCCTCGCCGGACTGATCCTGATCGCCCTCGCCCTCGCGGGCGTGGGCCGCTACGTGCGCTTCATCCCGTACCCCGTCATCACCGGGTTCACCATCGGGATCGCGGCCATCATCTTCCTGCAACAGCTCCCGGGGTTCCTCGGTGTCGCCAAGCCCGAGGGTGAACAGATCCTCGTGGTCACGTGGCGGGTCCTGGCGGAGTCGAGTGGCGGCATCGGCTGGGCCACCCCGACACTCGCGCTCGCGACCATCGGCGTCATGGTCCTGTGGCAGCGCAGCGAGCGCCTCCGCGCCTTCCCGGCGAGCATGGCCGCACTGCTGGTCGTGACCGTGACCTCCCTCACCGGGCCGTTCGGCGAGGTCGCGCGGGTGAGCGCGATCCCCTCGGGCCTCCCGGTCCCCCAGATGCCCGCGCTCGCGGGTATGGACCTCACGGAGCTGGTCCGTGCCACCACGGTGATCGCCCTGCTGGCCGCCCTCGAGAGCCTGCTGTCAGCCGTCGTGGCCGACGGGATGACCATCGGCGAGCGTCATGACCCCGATCGCGAACTGTTCGGGCAGGGCCTGGGCAACGTCGCGAGTGCGGTGGTCGGCGGCATCCCCGCCACGGCCGCGCTCGCACGCACGGCCGTCAACGTGCGCTCGGGCGCACGGTCGCGGTTGGCGGCGATCCTGCACGGCGGGGTGCTCGCGGTGATCGTGCTGGCCCTCGCCCCGCTGGCGACGCGCATCCCGCTGGCGACGCTCGCCGGTGTGCTGATGGTCGTCGCCGCACGCATGGTCGCGGTCGACGAGTTCCGGGAGATCCTGCGGTCGACCAAGTCCGACGCGGCAACGATGCTGCTGACCCTGTCGGTCACGGTCATGTTCGACCTGATCCTGGCCATCGAGGTCGGCATGGTCGCCGCCGGGGCGTTGTTCGTGGGCCGCATGGCACGGCTGTTCGAGGTCGACCCGACCAGCCTCGTCGGTGAGGGGCCGGCGCACGAGAGCCGCGCTGCCGCGGAGGAGGAACGTCAGGTGCGCGCCGACGACCTCGTCGTCTACCGGATCGACGGACCCATCTTCTTCGGTGCGGCCGACCGCTTCTTCGAGGAGTTGCTGCGCGTCGACCACGGCATCCGGGCGGTCGTGTTGAGGATGCGAGGCGTACCGGTCATCGACGTGACGGGCGCCACTGCGCTTCGCACGCTGGTCGACCGCCTCGGGCGGCGCGACGTCCTCGTCCTCCTGTCCGGCCTCCAGGAGCAGCCGCGAGGTGTCCTCGAGAGGACGGGCATCCTCGCGGAGGTCACCCGCCGCGGCGACCACCTCTTCGAGGGCACCGAGGAGGCGATCGAGCACGCACGCCTCCACCTCGAGCACGGCGACCACACGGCTCCGGCGAGCGTCGGCACGGGATGACCACCGCGGTCACGACTATTTGTACGTACATTTATCGGCGAGGGGGTATCCTCCAACAGGTGTCCGGCTCCCCGCCCCACCGATCTCACTCCCCCAACCTCAGGAGAACCTGCCGATGTGTCGTCCCGTCACCTGCCGCCTCTGCTCGAAGACCACGTGGGCCGGCTGCGGCGCACACGTCGACCAGGTCATGCGCGATGTGCCCGAGGCCAAGCAGTGCACGTGCCGCAGTGACATGAACTCCGGCCGGAACGACAGCCGCAGCACGTCCCTGATGGGGCGTCTCTTCGGCCGCTGACCTCGTCACGCACGAGGTTGACCGGCAGCGGCCGCGGCCGCTGAGCCTCACTCCTTCTGACGCAGCGACGGGTTGTTCTTCGGCTCGGTCCGGTTCTTGGCGTCGCTGATCTGTCGGATCAGGTCGTCGCGCACCTCGATCAGCGCGGCGTCCAGGTCTGGACGGTCCGACGTCGCGACGAGTCGGGGCCGACCGGCGATGCGCGCCTCCAACGTGGTGCGCTGACTCGCCATGTCGCGCTCCTTCACACCGAGGTGCAACTCGACGGCGTCAGCGCGGAACGAGCGCAGCCGTTCGTCCAGTCGTCCCAGCGTGTCGATGACGTGCCCGAGTTCTGCGTCCGTGATGCCGTGCGTCACCTGCAGCGTGGATGCAACGGTTGGTGTGGTCATGGGTTCCTCCGGGTGGCTCGTTCGACGCCAGGAGCAACGTACGAGCACCCGCTCGATCCGGACAGGGGCCTTCGCCCTCATGTCTGGGCCAATCGGCCCGGAGCCGGGACCGACGGCCCGCCCGTCTACGGTGTCCACCCTCGCGGGTCGGGGACACGGAGGTGGGATGGCTGACGGGACCGCACTGGAGCGCGCGAGCACGGTCGTGAACGGCGATCGGTCCGAGTTGCGACTCGAGTCCGGCCAGATGACCGTCTTCAAGAACGCCACGACCCAGACCCACCCGACCGAGGTCACCTTCCCCATCGACCGGATCCGCGGTGCGACGCTCGAGACACCGCCCCGCGGCGGGCAGGGGTGGCTGCACATCGCCGTCGTCGGCGGGTCACCTCCCCCACCCACCGGGTTGGCCGCCGCCGGCGATCCCTACACGCTGCCGATCACCTCGCGCGGCGTCGGCGCAGCACGCAAGCTCATGAAGATGATCGAACGCCACGTCCAGGCGCACGGGCTTCCGTCCGAAGCACGTGCTGCCCGCCCGTCCTCCGGTGTGGTCCTCAAGCCGACCGGGCCGCTGTCGCCGAAGAACCCGATGCCCGCGCGTGATGCCGCGCCCGCACGCCCCCCTGCCGCGCAGCCCACCAGCGCGGCGACGCCACCACCCACACCGGCCGCGGCCAGCGCGGACGGCGACG
>JBFJMP010000356.1:0-3255 GCA_041633895.1 Nitriliruptoraceae bacterium | reverse complement strand
GTCCGCCGTGATCTCGACGCCACGGTTCATCGGGCCCGGATGCATCACGATGCTGTGGTCGGGAAGGCGTGCGAGGCGTTCGGAGTCCATGCCCCACAGCCGGGAGTACTCGCGGGTGGACGGGAAGAACGCGCGGTTCATCCGTTCGCGCTGGACGCGGAGGAGGTACACGACGTCCGCCCCGACGAGCGCCTCGTCCAGGTCGTCCACCACCTCGACGCCCCACGTCTCGAGCGCGGGCGGGAGCAGCGTCGGCGGGGCACACACGCGGACGCTCGCCCCCATCAGCAGCAGCCCCTGGACCACGCTGCGGGCGACCCGCGAGTGGAGTACGTCCCCGGCCAGCGCGACGGTCAGTCCCTCGACCTTGCCGAGCGCCCGCCGGATCGTGAACAGGTCCAGCAGGGCCTGGGTGGGATGCTGGTGCCAGCCGTCGCCCGCATTCAGGACCGGGACGTCGAGGATGCGTGACAGTTGACGGGGCGCGCCGGACGACGACGAGCGAATCACCACCGCGTCGAGACCCATCGCGCGCAGCGTGAAGGCGGTGTCGCGCAACGACTCGCCCTTGCTGACGGACGAGCCCTTGCCCGAGAAGTTCAGGACGTCGGCCGACAACCGCTTGGCCGCGATGTCGAAGGAGATGCGGGTCCGGGTGGAGTCCTCGAGGAAGAGGTTGCAGACGGTGCGGCCGCGCAACGTCGGAACCTTCTTGATCGGCCGGAGGCCGACCTCCTCCATGCGCTCGGCGGTGTCGAGGATCCCCACCACCTGGTCGCGATCGAGGTCCTCGATCGAGATGAGGTTGTCCAGCGGCCGCATCACGCCTCCCCGTCCTGGTCGTCGCCCTGCATGTCCACGGCGTCCTCCCCGTCGATCTCCGCCACGCGCACCTGCACGCGCTGGGCGAGCGCGGTCGGCAGGTTCTTCCCGACGTGGTCCGCCCGGACGGGGAGCTGGCGGTGGCCGCGGTCGACGAGCACGACCAGCCGGATCGCAGCAGGACGCCCCAGGGCGAGCACCGCGTCGAGGGCGGCGCGGATCGTCCGGCCGGTGAAGAGCACGTCATCGACCAGCACCACGGTGCGCTCGTCGATCGGCACCGGGATCTCGGTCTCGGACAACGGTCGCGGACCACGGTCGCTGCGTCCGATGTCGTCGCGGTACAGGGTCACGTCGAGGGCGCCGACCGGCACCTCGGTGCCCTCGATGTCGGCGATGTGGGCCGCGAGACGGCGAGCGAGGGGCACGCCACGGGTCTGGATGCCGACGAGGACGAGCCCCTCGGCGCCGTGGTTGGCCTCCACGACCTCGTGGGCGAGGCGCCGCAGGGCACGCGCGATCTGGTCCGAGTCGAGGAGTCGCGTCATCGGCGCACACCGGATGCCGCGACGGTGGTGACGGCGCTCGAGCCGCGCGGCCCGTAGGATCGGGCAGGTGACGGCGAGCAGCACAAGGCAGGTGACCTCATCAGGGCTCCTTCCCGGCCTCACAGGACCGGTCGTTAAAGGAGTGCCTGCGGTGGTGCGGCAGGCAGCAACCAGACGGTAGCACGCGGAACAGGGGGCAGATCCACGTGGACATCGCGATGGGCACGCGAACCGTCGGCGAACTCGTCGTCGACGTGCCCGTGCTGGGCATCGACGAGACCGTGGGCGGCGTGGAGGCACTGCTGGAACAGCGCCCGGACCTCGACTGCGTCGTCATCCGCGGCGGCAACGACCACTGGGTGGTCGATCGCACCTCGCTCGGACAGGCGCGTGGACGGTACGGCGACGAGTGGTCCACCTACCAGGCCGTCGCGGTTGCCGGGCACCGCAGCCTCGAGGTGGCGCGCACGACCGACCTGCTGGAACTCGGCCGCCTGCTCGCGGCACGCCCCGAGGACGCCCACTTCGAGGACGTGCTGGTGTTCGACGTGGACGAGTCCTACCTCGGCGTGCTGCCGCTGTCGACGGCGGTCGCCGAACTCGGCCGCCTGTTCGAGCTCCAGGCCCGCCACGACATGCTCACGGGCCTGCCCAACCGGGCACTGTTCGCCGACCACCTCGCCGCCGCCCTGTCCCGCGTCCGGCGCGAGAACGCCGACGGCGAGCACCGCCGGGTGGGCCTGTTCGTCATCCGCCTGCAGGGCATGCCTGCTGGCCGCGAGGGCCGCCACCATGCCGCGCGCGACCGGGTCTTCCTCCACACGGCACAGCGGCTCCGCGACGTGGCGCGCGGCTACGACCTCGTCGGACGCACGTCCGGTGACGAGTTCGTGGTCCTCCTCGACCTGCCCGACGACGACCTGGACGCGGTCGCCCATCGCCTCTACGAACAGGTCTCGCGTCCCATCGAGGTCCTGGAGATGCCGGCCGTCACGCTGGACGCCGCCATCGGCGCGGCTGCGAGCGACGGCGAGACGACGGCCGAGGACTTCCTCGCGAACAGCGATCGCATGGTCGAACGGGCACGTCGGTCCCCGGTCCCCCGCGTCGTGACCGAGCCGCGCGTCGACCCCCGCCCCGCGAGCCACGCCCCGACGTCATTCGTCGTCGCGTCGACCTCGACCGCGGGTCCGGCCGCGCCCAGCGGGGTCACCCAGACGGACCTTCGGCGTGCACTCACCAACGGCCAGCTCGCGGTCCACTACCAGCCGATCGTGGACCTGGCCACGCTCCAGGTGGTACGCGTCGAGGCCCTCGCACGGTGGATCCGTCCGGACGGTGAACAGGTGCCGCCGACCCAGTTCATCGCCGTCGCGGACGCCCACGGGATGATCGGTGACCTCGGCCGGTTCGTCATCGAGACCGCACTCGGTGACCTGACCGGGCTGGACACGGCCGTCGGGGTCCGCGCCGCACCGCGATCCGTGGCCGTGAACCTGTCCCCCGTCCAGTGCCGCGACGGCAGCCTTGCCACGACGATCGACCACATCGTCGCCAACAGCGGCCTGACGCCCGTCCGGCTCTCACTCGAGGTCAACGAGCGCACGATCACCCGCCCCGACGCGGCGATCACCGCGACCCTCAACGAACTCGGCGAACTCGGGTGCGACCTCGCGATCGACAGCTACGGCACCGGCGGCTCTGACCCGGGACGGCTCACCGAGCTGCCGGTGACGCACCTCAAGATCTCCCGGACCTACATCGCCGGGTTCGTGAACGAGAAGGCGCAACGCGAGATCGTGAGCCTCGTGGCCGCGCTGGGGCGGGAGCACCGACTGCGGGTCTGCGGCGAGGGCATCGAGACGGACGAACAGGTCCGCCTGCT
>JBFJMP010000355.1:0-3284 GCA_041633895.1 Nitriliruptoraceae bacterium | reverse complement strand
GCTGGCGCCTGTTCCTCGAGCGGCTCGCCGAGGTGAACCCCGTGGTGCTCGTGTTCGAGGACCTCCAGTTCGCCGACGACGGCCTGCTGGCATTCATCGAGCACCTGCTCGACTGGTCGTCCGACACGCCGCTCTTCATGCTCGCGATGACCCGGCCCGAGCTGCTGGACGAGCATCCGGACTGGGCCATCCGGCGTCGCAACGTGACAGCCCTGCACCTCGAACCACTCAGCGACGAGGTCCTCGGCCAGATGGTCGACGGGCTCGTCGCCGGGCTTCCGGAGGCCACGCGGGATGCGCTGACGAGTCGCGCCGAGGGGATCCCGCTGTTCGCCATCGAGACGATCCGGATGCTGATCGACCGTGACGTGGTCGTGCCGCGTGACGGCGTGTACGTGCTCGCGTCGCCCGCGACCGAGATCGTCGAGCTCGACGTCCCACCGACGCTCCAGGCGCTCGTCGCAGCCCGGCTGGACAACCTGCCGGACGCCGAGCGCCGACTGGTGAAGGACGTGGCCGTCCTGGGCCAGTCCTTCACCCCGCTGGCCGCTCGCCGAGTGGTGGCGGCGGTGGGCGGGCTCGACGGTGCGGACGTCGATGCACTCCTCGACAGCCTCGTCCGTCGGGACGTGCTGGCCGTGCACTCCGACGCCCGGTCCCCCGAGTCGGGGCAGTACAGCTTCGTCCAGAAGGTGATGCGGACCGTTGCGTACGAGACGCTGTCCCGGCGGGATCGCAAGGCACGTCACCTCGCCATGGCCGAGCACCTCGCGGGTTCCCACGACGCCGACGAGCTCGCCGGCATCGTCGCGAGCCACTACCTCGACGCCGCCGAGTGCGTCCCGGACGACGACGACGCCGACGACCTCCGCCACGCCGCCGCCCAGCACCTGGAACGGGCCGGCGATCGCGCGCGGTCGTTGGCTGCGACGGCCGAAGCGCTCCGCTTCTACGGCCGGGCCGTGGACCTGACGCCACCGGGACCGGAACGGGCACGGTTGTTGGAACTCGCGGGGCAGATGGCGCGACGCGCTGGCGAGAACGGGCGCGCGCACGAGCTCTTCGCCGCGTCCCGGGCCGAGCACGAGTCCGCCGGGGCCGTCCTCGACGTCGCGCGACTGGCCGGCCAGGAGGGCGACACCCTTCAGGACCTGGACCGCTTCGACGACGCGCTGGCGCGACTCATGGAGGCCTACGAGTCGGTCCGTGAACTCCCTCCGAGCCCCGACGTCGCACGGCTCGTGAACTCCGTCGCCTCGGCCCACAGCCGCCTCGGCGACAGCCAGGCCGCGGCGGTGTGGTTGGACGTGGCGATCGAGATCGGGGAGGCAACCGGCGCCTGGGAGACGCTCGCCCGGGCGCTCAACGTGAAGGGGCTCACGCTCTACGACCGTGGGCACCCGGTCGAGGGCTACGCCCTCGTCCGTGCCGCCTACGACCTGGCCGTCGATCGCGACCTCCCCCACCGCGTGGGTCTGCAGGCCGGCAACCTCGCCCTCTACACCCTGTTCCGGGACTTCGACCAGGCGCGCGCCTACGCCGAGGAGTGCAGCGCACGCGGACGCGAGGTCGGTGATCGCCAGATGACGATGTCCGGTCTTGCCACCCTCTGGTTGATCGAGACCCACGCCGGGACCTGGGATGCCGTCCGGTCGGCCACGACGCTGGGACAGATGATCGAGCGAATCCCGGCGGGGATCGTGATCAGCCTCGTGTTCCCGCACGCGGTGATCGCACACTGGTCGCGCGACGACACGTTCGAGGTTCCCGCCGAACTCGACCACGACATGGACGACCTGCTTGCGCGCGCCATGCAGTTCACGCTGCGCGGACTCGCGGCGCACACCCGCGGCGATGCCGACACTGGGCTCTCCATGGCCATGGCCGCGATCGAGACCTCGACGCGGACCACGAACGACAGCGAGGACTTCGCGTTCTCATGGTGCCTGGCCGTCGACTGCGCCCTCGAACTGGGGCGCGTGGACGAGGCGCGCGCCATCGTCGCGATCGTCAGCGATCGTCCGCCGGGTCTCGTCCCACCCCTCATGCGCGGGATCGAACGCTGGCTGGCCGGACGTGTCGCCGCTGCAGACGGTGCGCTCGACGAGGCCGACGCGCTCTTCGTCGAGGCGGAGCGCATCCTGCGTGATCTGGGTGCCCGCGCCTGGCTCGGACGGACCCTGCTCGACCGGGCCGAGTCTCTGGCGCTCGCCGGACACGACGCGACCGCAACCGCCGTGGAAGCCGCCCACCTGCTGGACGCGCTGGGGGGCACGCCCTTCGCCGCCCGCGCACACGCCCTCTCGGGCGCACAAACAGACCATGCAGTGCTGGTGTCAGACCGTCGGGAGGCAGCGACGGACTGAACTGCGAGATGATCGAGGGGACATGACCACGGACACGGCCACCGCAGGTGAGTCGAAGCGGGGCGCGTATCGCCGCGCGCTCGCCACACCGGACTTCCGCTGGTTGTCACTCGGCCTCGCCGTGTCGATGATCGGCAGTTGGGCCTACAACGTCGCGCTGTACGTGTACGTCTACGACGTCACGCAGTCAGCGAGTTGGGCAGCCGCGGTGACCCTCGGACGCTTCGTGCCGTCCCTGATCCTCGGGACCTATGGCGGCGTGGTGGCGGAACGCCGCGAGCGGCGCGGACTGCTCATCACGCTCGACCTGCTGTCCACCGCGATCATGGTGGGTCTCACGGTCGTCGCCGCCGCCGATCTCGGCGCGCTGGCCGCCATCGTGCTCGCCGGGATCACCTCGGTGCTCGGGACCGCGTACTACCCGGCCACCGCGGCGATGACGCCCCAGATCGTCAGCGAGGACGACCTCGCCGCGGCGAACTCGTTCAACAGCATGATCGAGAACCTGTCGGTCATCGTCGGACCGGCACTCGGCGCCGGGATCCTCGCCATCTCGTCGACGTCGACGGCGTTCCTGGTGAACGCGGCGACCTTCCTGTTCTCGGCGTGGGCGTCGAGTCGCCTCCAGACTCGCAGCGAGCCGACCGACGTGACGGAGGGCGGCGAGGCCGGCATCCTCAAGCAGGTCAGCGTCGGCTTCCGGGCGATCAGTTCGTCGTCGACCGCCGCGATCCTGGTCGGCGCCAGCGTGCTGGCGTCGTTCCTGTACGGCGTCGACACTGTCCTGTTCGTGGTCGTCTCCGAGGAGCGCCTCGGCCTCGGTCCGGACGGCTTCGGCCTGCTGCTGGCAGGGTTGGGTGTCGGCGGCGTGCTGATGGCGCCACTGGTGGACCGCCTCGCTGGCGGGACCCGGCTGTC
>JBFJMP010000354.1:0-3295 GCA_041633895.1 Nitriliruptoraceae bacterium | reverse complement strand
GTCGAGGCCGGGGCGACGACCGTCAACATCCCCGACACCGTCGGCTACGCGATCCCGCACGACTTCGGCCGTTGGATCCGGGACCTGCACGTGCGCATCCCGGACATCCAGGCCAAGGGCGTGATCATCAGCGTCCACTGCCACAACGACCTGGGCCTGGCGGTCGCGAACTCGCTGGAGGCGGTGCGCAACGGCGCCCGGCAGATCGAGGTCGCCGTCAACGGCATCGGTGAGCGCGCCGGGAACTGTTCGCTGGAGGAGGTCGTCATGGCCATCCGGACGCGTCAGGACCTGCTCGGCGTCGACCACGACGTGCACACCAGCGAGCTGACCCGCACCTCGAAGCTGGTCACGAGCCTGACTGGGTACGGCGTGCAGAAGAACAAGGCCGTCGTCGGCGCCAACGCCTTCGCCCACGAGTCGGGCATCCACCAGCACGGTGTGCTGCAGGACCGCCAGACCTACGAGATCATGCGCTCGGAGGACGTCGGGGTGGACGGCTCGTCCATCGTGCTGGGCAAGCACTCCGGCCGGCATGCCTTCCGCCAGGCGGTGGACGACCTGGGCTTCGACATCACCGACGCCGAGTTCCAGGCGGCGTTCGTGCGCTTCAAGGCACTCGCCGACCGCAAGGGTGGCGAGGTCAGCCTCGAGGACGTCCGCGTGCTCGTCATCGACGAGACCCACGTCGCGACCGACGACGAGTACCAGCTGGTGTCCTTCGAGGCATCGGGCGGCACCAACGCCGAACCGCACGCGCGCGTCGAGGTCCGCATCGCCAGCACCGGCGAGGTCGTCACCTCCGAGGCGACCGGCGACGGCATGGTCGACGCGGCCTGCGACGCGATCCGTCAGGCGATGGGCCGCGACGCGGTCCGCCTCACGTCGTTCCAGGTGTCGGCCGTCGGCGAGGGCATCGACGCACAGGGCGAAGTCGTCGTGACGGTGGAGGTCGAGGACGGAGCACGGTTCACTGGGCGGGGCGTCTCGACGGACATCGTCGAAGCGAGTGCTCGCGCCTACGTGGATGCGCTGAACCGGTCAGGCCGCATCACCCACCGGTCCAGCGAGTTCGCACCATGAGCGCTGACCGGCGACACTGACAACCGGGGAAAGGTCCACGCGTGACGACGATCAAGGTGAACGTTCCTCCTGACCACACGCCGGAGGAGGAGGAGGCACTCGTTGCCGCCATCGCCCAGGCGTACGAGGAGTCCCACGGGAACGCCGACGTGACGATCCAGGTCGAGCGTCCCGAGGAGGTCGACTATCGCGTCGTCTCCCAGCGCGCGAACCAACGGTGGAACGCGTAAGGGTTGAACCGCATCGCGCCCGCTACATACGGTGGCGGGCGACCGATCGATCCGTGCTCGGCGTCTCGTACGCGAGCTGACGTGAAGGACCTCCCGTGGCTGATGAGACCGCGGCCGATGGACCCGTGGCTGACCAGCCACGGACCATCGTCGACAAGATCTGGCAGACCCACACCGTCGGTGATCCCGGCGCCGGGGACCCGGACCTCCTCTACGTGGACATGCACCTCGTCCACGAGGTGACCTCGCCCCAGGCCTTCGACGGCCTGCGGCTCAACGGCCGCAAGGTGCGTCGCCCCGACCTGACGCTCGCGACCGTGGACCACAACGTGTCCACGGACCCGCGAGTGGTCAGCGGGGAGTTGCCCATCGCCGACGAGATGTCGGCCATCCAGCTCGAGACGCTCACTCGCAACTGCGAGGAGTTCGGGATCAAGCTGTTCGACATGGGCGCCCGCAACCAGGGCATCGTCCACATCATCGGCCCCGAACTCGGTGTCACCCAGCCGGGCATGACGATCGTGTGCGGCGACTCGCACACCGCCACCCACGGGGCGTTCGGGGCGCTGGCCTTCGGCATCGGCACGTCCGAGGTCGAGCACGTGCTGGCCACCCAGACGCTGCCCCAGCGTGCGCCGAAGACGCTGGCCGTCGAGGTCCGCGGGGCGCGTCCGACCGGGACCACGGCCAAGGACCTCATCCTCTTCGTGCTCAACCGTCTCGGCAACGCCGGCGGCACGGGCCACGTCATCGAGTACCGCGGCGAGGCCATCCGCGACCTCTCGATGGAGGAGCGGATGACCGTCTGCAACATGTCGATCGAGGGCGGCGCGCGCGCCGGCCTGATCGCGCCGGACGAGACGACGTTCGCCTACCTCAAGGGACGCCCCTACGCGCCACAGGGCGCGGACTGGGACGCAGCGCTCGAGGCGTGGCGTGCCCTCGCCACCGACGAGGGCGCGACGTTCGACACGACGCTCGAGATCGACGCCGCCCAGATCGCGCCGTGGGTCACGTGGGGCACGACGCCTGCCATGTCCATCCCGATCACGGACCGTGTCCCGACGCCAGACGACGCGGCCGACGAGTCCGAGGCGCGCCAGTACCAGCGGTCGCTCGACTACATGGGCCTGCAGGGTGGCGAGGCGCTCACCGACGTCGGCGTCGACGTGGTCTTCATCGGCTCCTGCACGAACGGGCGCCTGTCGGACCTGCGCGAGGTGGCCGCGATCGCCAAGGGGCGCCGCGTCGCCGACGGCGTCCGCGCGATGGTCGTGCCGGGCTCGGGCCTGGTGAAGGAGGCCGCCGAGGCCGAGGGCCTGCACGAGGTCCTCATCGAGGCCGGGTTCGAGTGGCGTGCGCCGGGTTGCTCCATGTGCCTGGGCATGAACGACGACCAGCTCGACCCGGAGCAGCGGTCGGCGTCCACGTCCAACCGCAACTTCGAGGGCCGTCAGGGCTTCAAGGGTCGGACCCACCTGGTCAGCCCCGCCATGGCCGCGGCGGCAGCCGTCCACGGCCACTTCGTCGACGTGAGGGAGCTCGCCTGATGGATGCCATCCGAGAGGTCACCGGGACCATCTGTCCTGTCGACGCCAATGACGTCGACACGGACCAGATCATCCCCAAGCAGTTCCTCAAGCGTGTCGAGCGCACGGGCTTCGGGCCGTTCGCGTTCTACGAGTGGCGCTTCGACGAGGACGGCAACCCCCGTCCCGACTTCGCCATGAACAAGCCCGAGCACGCCGGCGCGAACATCCTGCTGTCCGGCCGCAACTTCGGGTCGGGTTCGTCGCGTGAACACGCGCCGTGGGCGATCGAGGACGCCGGCTTCAAGGCCGTCATCGCGGTCAGCTTCGCCGACATCTTCCGCAACAACTGCGGCAACGTCGGCATCGTGGCCGTCCAGCTCGACGAGCCGACCGTGCGCAACCTCTTCGAGGCCGTCGCCGCGGACCCGTCCACCACGTTCACGGTCGACC
>JBFJMP010000353.1:0-3299 GCA_041633895.1 Nitriliruptoraceae bacterium | reverse complement strand
CGCCAGCCGCAGCCATCGCTGCCACCAACGCCAGGACGAACACACGGACGCGCATGAGGACCCCACTGTCCCACGAGGGCCGACGAACCCAACGGTGCGACGGTCGCCGCAGCGTAGTGACGGCCCCCACCCCTCACCTCGACGTGTGGGTGCATCCATCGACCGTTGCGGTCAGTTTCTGCACCCAACGGGTGGCGGGCGCGAGGCTTGGGTGCATTCGTCGACCGTCGCGGTCGGTTTCTGCACCCAAGGCCGCCGTGCGAACCACGTCGCAACTACGATCGGTCCAGCCGGACGAACAGGCACGCGATGGCCCGACGTACCCGTACGACGACCTCGACCACCAGTTCGACCACCGGGCGCCACACCCAGTGGCGCGAGGTCCCCGTGGACAACCGGCCGCAGGTCGACCTGCTGAGCTGGGCGGGGTGGCTGATCGGTGGCGAGCTGATCGTGGTCGCCCTGGTCGCGCTCGCGCGCGCCGGCTTCGACGACATCGACCTGTTCGACCCGGTGGTCGCCGTCGGCCCGCTGCACGCGACCCGGCTGATGGCCTTCATCGGCCTCGCCCTCGGGTTGGTCATCTGGACCGGCACGGCCGGGGCGGTCGACGCCATGGGACTGCGCGTGGTCGGGGCGCTGATGCTCGTCGCCGGCATCGTGTGGATCATCGAGCCGAACGGCTTCGCCGAGTGGCTCGGCACCGAGCGAGCAGACGGCGTCCACCACGCGGTGGTCGGCCTCGTCCTCGTCGTCCTGGCCCTCGTCCCGCCGTTCCGGGTGGGCCGGCGCCCCACCCCCGCGGACACCTGACCCCCGACGGCCCCGTCACACACGTTGGGTGCAGAACCTGACCGGAACGGTCGGTGTCTGCACCCAAACGTGTTTCGTGCGTGTGAGCCGTCGGCTCAGCTGGTGAGCCACTCGGGCTTGCCGCCCTTGGTCTCCCAAAAGATCGTCGCGATCGCGTCGATGGCGTCGAGGAGGTCCTGGCCCACCTGCGGGTCCATGGACTTCTTGGCGTCACCGGCGAGCTTCGTCGCCTTCCAGAACATGTCGTGCAGCTCGGGGTGTGCCTCGAGGTGCGGCGGCTTGAAGTAGTCGGTCCAGAGCACCCACAGGTGGTGCTTGGTCAGCTCGGCGCGCTCCTCCTTGATGGCGATGCAGCGCGCACGGAAGACCTCGTCGTCCGAGTCGTGGTACTTGTCGGCGCAGGCCTTGACGGACTCCGCCTCGATGCGGGCCTGCTCGGGGTAGTAGACACCGCAGAACAGGTCGCAGTGGGCGGCCACGGTGTCGACCGGGCGGAGGGGGTTCAGGGTGTCGATCAGGTTGCGGAAACGCATCCTCGCATGCTCCTGTCGTGTGCGGATGGTGCTGGATGACCGAGACTAGCCACGCCGTACCGTCGGCGTCCCCGCCGCATCACCTCCGAACGAAGGGTTGATCCCGTGCTCCGGCCCCGCCGCCTCCTGGTCCTGACCGTGCTCGCATGGGCGGTCACGTGGCTGGGCAACCGCAGCCTGCGCCGCGTGGTCGGTCCGTCGATGCAGCCGACGCTGTGGCCCGGCGACCTCGTCGTGACCACGCCGCTGCGGCGCACACCGCGCCCCGGCAGCGTCGTCGTGGTCGACCTGCCCGGCCAGCCCGCCGCGATCAAGCGGGTCGCCGCCGCAGCCGCCGAGGGCACCGGAGACCACGACGTGCAGGTGCTGATCGGCGACGGGCACCTGCACGTGGACGGGTCGTGGTGGCGCGAGGTCAGCACCGTGCCCCGTGATGAGGATGCGCACTGGTCGTGCGGTCCCGGCGAGGTCGTGGTGCTCGGCGACAACCGCTGGGCGTCGACCGACTCCCGCGCCCACGGGACGCTGCCGCTGGCCGCGGTGACCAGGCGCGTCTGGGCGCGGCTGTCACCGTGGCGGTGGCTGCCGGCGACGGCGCCCCGCCGCCTCGACGGGCCCCGCGAACGCCCCGGCGTCCGCATCGTGGTCCTCGATCCGGACGACCACGTACTGCTGTTCGAGGTGCGCGACCACGACGACGCGAGCGCCACCTGGCTGGAGGCGCCGGGCGGGGGCTCCAGGCCGGACGAGGACACGGTGGCCACGGCGGTCCGGGAGTTGCGCGAGGAGATCGGGGCGCAGGACCTGCCGATGGTGGATCTCGGCGTGACCACCAAGCGGCTCGCGACCAGTCGGGGCGCGGTCACCAGTCGCCGCGAACGGATCTTCGCCGTGCGGGTCCCGGACCGCACCGTCGACCGCAGCGAGTGGACGGCCAGCGAGCACCGCGACATCGCCGACGTCCACTGGGTTCCCGCCGACGCCATCGGCGACCTGCCCGACGCGACCGTCCCGCAGGGGTTGGCGGCGCTCGTCGCCCTCGCCCACCGGCGCCTGCCCGAGCACGGGACCCGCGCCTAGGCCGCCCCGTCCGGAACGCGGGCGACGACCAGCAGTTCGGGATCGTCGAGGCCGACGCCCCGGCCGTCGTAGCGCCCCGGCTCACAGCCGTCCACGGACACGACGTCCAACCCGAGGGCGGCGCACAGGCGGACGACGTCGCGCACCGTGTACGCGGCGGTCCACAGGTCGAACGAGGCACGCACGTCGTCGGGGCCACGCACGTCGCTGACCTGGTGGTGCATGAGGTCCACGGGATCGAACGCGTCGCCCTCGACGAGGTGGCGAGCCGCGAACAGCGCATGGAACGCGGTGAACACCACCCGGCCGCCGGGGCGGACGTGGGAGGCCAGCGCGGCCAGGACGTCGGGGTCGCTGGTCGGGTGGGTGCCGAAGGCGCCCTGGCACAGGGTCCACGCCACGTCGACCTCACCGACGCCGGCAAGGCCGTCCGCGGCGCGGGCGTCGGCGACGACGAACTCGAGGCCGACCCCCTCCCCACCGACCCCCTCCGTGCCCACGCCGTCCGCGGCCGCGCGGGCTGCCGCCACCAGCGCCGGCGACACGTCGACGCCAACCCCGCCCACGCCCCGCGCCGCCAGTTCGCGCAGGTGGCGGCCGTCACCACAACCGACGTCGAGCACCCGCATGCCGGGCGCGAGGCCGGCGCGCTCCCACAGGGCGTCGACCTCGGCGACGGTGTGCACGGCAAACGCGTTGCGGCGGTAGGTGTCGCCCTGGAACTCGCCGATGGGGACGTAGAACGCCTCGTCGTCGGGACCGGGCGGCGGGGGCACGTCGACGGGGCGGTCGCGGTGGTCACGCCACGGCGTGCTCACTCGTCGTCCTGCTCGTCGTCCGAATCGTCATCGTCATCGGCATCGGCATCGGCGT
>JBFJMP010000352.1:0-3313 GCA_041633895.1 Nitriliruptoraceae bacterium | reverse complement strand
GGCGACCGACGCGCAGCTGGATCTCGTCGAGCGAGCGCCCGGCCGCGGCCAGCGCGGTGTCGAGTCGCTCGATGAACGCGCCGACCTCGTCGAGTGTGAGGTTGTAGCCCGCCCAGCCCTGGCCGAATTCGACGATGCGACGGATCGTCGCAGCGGAGTTCCCACCGACGACGATCGGCGGGTGGGGACGCTGGAGGGGCTTGGGGTAGGCCAGCAACGGCTCGAACGACACGAACTCGCCGTCGTAGCTGGTGACCTCGTCGTCTGACCACAGCCGCTGCATCGCACGCAGGTAGTCGTCCGTCCGGGCGCCCCGGCGCTCGAACGGGACGCCGAGCGCCTCGAACTCCTCGGCCGACCAGCCGACCCCGATGCCGAAGTCGAACCGCCCGCCGGACAGCACGTCGAGGCTGGCGATGTCACGGGCCATGACGAGTGGGTTGCGCTGCGCCAGCACGCAGACGTAGGTCCCGAGCCGGACGTGCTCGGTCACCATCGCGATGGAGGCGAGCGCCGTGAAGGGGTCGTACACGCCGCGCAGTCGCTCGACCTCGGTCTGGCCCATGTTCCCGTAGGGGTACTGGGACTCGTACTCGGGGAAGAAGACCACGTGCTCGGGGAACCAGATGGCGTGGAACCCGAGCTCCTCGATCAGCTGGCTCGCCGCGATCACGAAGTCACGCTGGCGGCCCGGCTCCCCGGTGAACAGTTCGCTGACACCGACCCGCATCACGCCTCCTCCTGCTCGAGCGCCTCGCGCAGCACGTGCTTCTGCACCTTCATGCTGGCGTTGCGTGGCAGCTCGTCGACGAACACGACGCGCGACGGCTTCTTGTAGCCCGCGAGGCGGTCACGCAGCCACGCGGTCACCGCCTCCTCGTCGATCTCCGCGCCGGGCGCCCGGACGGCAGCGACCACTGGGGTCTCACCCCACTTGTCGTGGGGCATCCCGAAGACGGCCGACTCGGCGAGGCCGGGCATCATCGCCAGCGACGTCTCGAGCTCGGCGGGGTACACGTTCATCCCGCCACTGATGATCAGCTCCTTCGACCGCCCGGTGACGTAGAGGTAGCCACCCGCGTCGATGTGGCCGAGGTCGCCCGTGTGGTACTCGCCGTCGACCAGTGCCTTCGCGGTCTCGCCCGGGCGGTTCCAGTAGCCCGAGAAGAGGGTGTCGGCCTCGATCACGAACTCGCCGACCTCACCGACCGGAAGCGTCTCGCCATCCTCGCCCACGACGCGGATCCCGGCCGTCGCCAGGGGGCGCCCGACGGTCGAGTAGAGGTCGTCGGCCTCGCCGAAGCCGAGGTAGTCCTGCCGGGTGGTGCCGGACACGGGGGCGACGGACTCGGTCATCCCCCACACCTCGACGAAGCGCTCGCCGATCAGGTCGATCAGGTCCTTGGCGTGCGGTCGTGGCAACGGCGAGGCCGAGTGCAGCACGGACTGCAGGCTCGCCAACGCCTCGGGGCGGCGGGTCACCTCGTCCACGAACAACGGCACCAGAGGCGACGGGGTGTAGGTGAACGTCGACCGGTCCTCGATGATGTGGTCGACCCAGGACTCCGGGGTGTACGGGAACAGGAAGTCGACCTTCCCACCCATGTACAGGTGCGGGAGGATGACCCCCCAGATCGCGGACACGAACGACAGCGTGCCGGTGAAGGCGCAGCGTCCGTACGTCGGGATCCGGTAGGCCGCCGGGATCAGCGTGATGCAGTTGGCCACGGCGCGGTGGCTGGCCATCGCCCCCTTGGGGAACCCCGTCGTGCCGGAGGTGTAGCCGAGGATGGCCAGGTCCTCCGGGCTGCGGGTGTCGAGCGGCACGTCCGACGACGCCGCGAGCAGCAGTGCCTCGAGGTCGAGCGCGCCGTCGGGGCGGTCGACCCCGATCGTGAGGATCGGCCCGACGCCACCGAGGCCGTCGACGCTGGCCACCACCTCGGAGAGACCGTCGGTGTGGACCAGCGCTCGGGCGTCGGAGTCGTCGAGGACGTGCGCGAGTTCGGCAGCGGTCAGCCGGTCGTTCACGTGGACGACCGGGAACCCGCCGAGGAAGCACGCGATGTAGGTCTCGAACGCCGTGACCCGGTTCTCGAGCATCGCGGCGACGTGGTCGCCCGGCTCCAGGCCGAGCCCGGCCAGGGCGTTGGCGAGCCGGGAGCCACGCTCGAGCAACTGTCGATACGTACGGGTCTCCCCGCCGCCGGTCAGGGCCACCCGATCGCCGTACCGCCGACAGGCGTTGGCCATCATCGTTCCGAGCGTGGCGGTCACGGTCACTCCTTCGGCAGGCGGTACACGCGGCGGGCGTTGCCCGCGAGCATCAGGTCGAGTTGTTCCCCGCCCACGACCGGGGGCGCGCCCTCGAACGGTTCCGCGAGCCCGCGGAACTGGTCGATCCACCGGATGAGGTCGTCGCCGTCGGGATCCGACTGCGGGCCGCGGATGATGTCGGAGCCGAACAGGACCCGATGGGCGCCCAGCACCGAGACGACTCGGGCCATGCGAGCACGGAACTCGGCGTAGTCACGGTCGGCGGTGTTCTGCCACAGCGACACCTCGAGGTGGGTGGAACGCCACCCGGACGCGATGTCCAACGCCTCGGCCCACCACGCCTCGTGTCCGGCGTGGGCGAACACGAGCGTGAGGTCGGGATGCGCCGCGAGGACCGGCGCGAGCGCGGCAGGACGCGACCGTGGCGTCACGAGCGGGTCCCCGCCCAGCGGCGAGGTGTGCACGACGGCGACGTCGCCGCGCTCGACCAGCAGGTCCCAGACCCAGGCGTGGGCCGGATCGTCGGCCACCCATCCCGCGGCGGGATAGAGCTTGAGGCCGCGACACGGCTCGGCGTCCAGCGCTTCCACGGCGATGTCACGGGCATCCGCGTGACGAGGGTCCACGCCAGCACAGTGCACGAAGCGACCGGGGTACCGCTCCGCGAGCGCGACGTGCCGACGGTTCAGGTCACGGATGGGCAGGTGCTGGCCCGCCGGAGCACCGACGATGGTCCAGTCGACGACGGGGATGACGGCGGTCGACACCCCGGCACGGTCGAAGGCCGCGATGGTGAGCTCCGCCTCCGGGTCCGACTGGCCGAGGCTCACCTTGGGGTACAGCTCGTCCGGGTCGCGCGCGGGGAGTCGTCGTGTGGACGCCTGACGCGCCCACGCCCGACGCATCCCCTCGGGGATCCACGTCGCGTCGAGGACGTGGATGTGGGCGTCGACGACGTCGGCCATGTCAGCGCCGGACGAGGATGTGGGCGCTGGAGACCGCGGTCTCCCACGCGATGACGCCACCGCCGATCTGG
>JBFJMP010000351.1:0-3327 GCA_041633895.1 Nitriliruptoraceae bacterium | reverse complement strand
GTGCGGTGTCAGCCGCGACGGGTGCGCGGAACCCCGGCGCGCTTGAGCACCGCGGCCGACACGCCGAGCACACGCCAGGCCGAGTAGGAGATGCCCTTGCGCTCGCCGTACTCCTTCGCGGCGTCGACGAAGGCGGCTTCGAGCGCCGCGCTGTCGGTCTCGTCACCGAGGTTCGCGAGGCGATCCTCGTCGTCCATGCGCTTCTGGATCAGCTCGAGTCGGCGCGCTGGGTCGCCCTCTTCGTCGATCGCCTTTCGGGTCTCGGCGAGCCGTGACTCGAGTGCGCCTCGGGTCACCTTGGGGCCGCGCTTGCGTCCAGCATCCAGGTGGTTGAGGTAGTCGCGTACGGCGCGCGACTGGGCCCGCCCCTTTGCCAGCGCCGCCTTGTGTTCCGCCGACATCTTTGCCATGACAACTCCTGTCTTGTGCGGGTGTCCATTTGAGGGGATTGCAGGCGATCCTACCGAGACCTTCACAGATGAGACCGAAGTCGGGTGGTCGTCCTCCGGGGGTGTGTCACTAGAGTCGGCAGCCGTATGCCGCCCGGGAGGCACCCCTCATGCACATCGGTGAACTGCAGGTCGTCCTGCTGTGCGGTGGCAAGGGCACGCGGGCGTACCCGCACACCCAGGACGTGCCCAAACCACTCATGGACGTCGCGGGCGAGCCGATCCTCGCCCACGTCATGCGCATCTACGCGGCGCAGGGTGTCCGTCGCTTCCTGTTGTCGGCCGGATACATGGCGGACAGCATCGAGGCGTTCGCCGCGACGACACCCTCCGACTGGAAGGTCGACGTCGTCGACACCGGCGAGTCCACGAACACGGCCGGTCGCATCAAGCGCCTCGAGGACCGCCTCGAGGACGTCTTCTTCGCGAACTACGCGGACGGCCTCGGCGACGTGGACCTGACCGCCCTGCTGGCCCACCACCATGGCCACCCGGGCGCCGCGACCCTCACGACGGTGCCGCTGCCCAGCCAGTACGGCACGATCGACACCGACGAACACGGCCAGGTCCGCCGCTTCCGCGAGAAGCCGCGGCTCCCAGACCACCGCATCAACGGCGGCTACTTCGTCTTCGAGCGCCGCGCCCTCGACTACTTCAACGGCGACGACCTCGAGCGCGACGTCCTGCCGCACCTCGGTGAGGAGGGCGAGTTGTACGCCTACCACCACCAGGGCTTCTGGCAGTCGATGGACACGTACAAGGATGCCCTCGAACTGACCGCCCTCGCCGAGGGTGGCACGCCCTGGATGCGTGCCCCGCTGTCCACCCAGACCGACAGGAACTGACGATGACCATCGGTGACAAGCGCGTGCTGCTGACCGGCGCGTCCGGCTTCATCGGTGCCCACGTGGCACGCCTCCTCGTGCGTGAGGGCTCCGAGGTCCACGGCCTCACGTCCAACGTGTCCAGCATCTACCCCGACCGGCTGCGCGACATCCGTGCGGACATCACGCTCCACGAGGCCAACCTCATGGATCGCACCGCGATCGAGAAGCTGGTCCACGACGTCAAGCCGCAGATCGTCCTCCACCTCGGTGCGTACACCCACGTCGGCAAGAGCTGGAACCGCGTCGACGAGTGCATCCAGGCCAACATCCAGGGCACCGTCAACCTGCTGGAAGCGATGGCAGATGTCGGCTATGACCGCTTTGTGAACACGGGTACGAGCGAGATCTATGGCGCCGTCGACGTCCCGTTCCGCGAGGACGTGTGCCCCAAGCCCGTGTCGCCGTATGCCGTGTCCAAGTACTCGGCCGAGATGTACTGCCGCCTCGGCATCGAATCGTACGAATGGCCCATCGTGATGGTCCGGCCCTTCAACGCCTATGGGCCGGGCCAGTCACCGGACCGCATCATCCCCGAGGTCATCGTCCGCGCCCTGCGTGGGGAGGACCTCGCGATGACCACGGGCAACCAGACCCGCGAGTTCAACTACGTCGAGGACCTCGCCGAGGGCTTCGTCCTCGCGGCGACGGTCGACGGCGTGGACGGTGAACTCATCAACATCGGCTGCGGCGAGGAGGTCAAGATCAACGACCTGACCCGTCGCATCCTCACCCTGATGGGGGACCCGATCACGGCGGACTTCGGCGCCCTGCCCGACCGTCCGATCGAGATCTGGCGCATGTTCTGCGACAACACCAAGGCGCGCGAACTGCTCGGTTGGACCCCACGCCACTCGCTCGAGGACGGCCTCGACAAGACCATCGAGTGGTACCGCCGCGAGCTGAACGACCGCCCGGACTCCCCGTTCATCCCCGGCTTCGCCCGAGGCGTGTGACGGACCGCGCCCCCACCATGAGCACCCCATGAGCCTGCGCGTCGCGTTCACCTCGGCCTTCACGTGGCCCGAGGTCAGCCGGGGCGGGGAGCGCTACGTCCACGAGCTCGCCGCCGCCCTGGCCCGTCGCGGCCACAGCGTGCGGATCCTGTCGACCGCGCCCCGTCCCGACCGGGACACCGTCATGGGGGTTCCGGTCCGACGTCTGCGACGACGTACCTGGCTGGCCCCGAGGGGGCGCGGGTTCGCTGCCGAGATGTCGTTCGGTCCGCAGGCCCTGGTCGCGCTGGGTGCCGCGCCCATCGACGTCTGGCACGCGGTCACGATCTCGGACGCGGCTGCGGCGACGCGCGTCGCGCGCGTCCGGCCGGGCCTGCGCACCGTCTACACCGACCTGGGCTTCCCCGCTCGGGCCTCGCGGGAGCGCCGCCCCGACCACGCCGCGTTCCAGCGGGTCGTGCGCGACGTCGACGTGTATGCCTGCCTCTCCGAGCCGGTGGCCGCCCACCTGCGGTCCGACTACGACCGCGACCCCGAGGTGGTGGGGGCCGGCGTGGACCTGACCGCCTTCGAACCCGCGTCCCGTGACCCGCGCCCCACCCTGCTGTTCGCGTCCAGCCTCGACGAGGAACGCAAGAACGCCCCGATGCTCGTCGCCGCCGCCGGCCGCCTGCTGGACGAGCACCCCGACCTGCAGGTGTGGTTGCTCGGCCCCGGTGACGCCACGGCCCTGCTCGCCGACCTGCCCGACCGGGTGCGCGCCGCCGTCACCCGCGTGGAACTGGTCGACCGCGACCAGTTGGCGCGGGACTACGCGCGTGCCTGGGTGACCGTCCTGCCGTCCCGGGCGGAGGCGTTCGGACTCGTCGCCCTGGAGTCGCTCGCCGCCGGGACCCCGGCGGTGGTGTTGCAGGGTGGTGGCGCCGAGGGCATCGTCACGCCGGAGACCGGCGTCGCCGTCACCGAGGACGTGGACGCCCTGGCCGACGGACTCCGCGCCGCCCTCGACCGCAGCCGAGAGGCCGACGTCGTCGAGGC
>JBFJMP010000350.1:0-3365 GCA_041633895.1 Nitriliruptoraceae bacterium | reverse complement strand
TGCGTACGGGCAAGCCCGTCGCCGCGATCTGCCACGCCGGCCAACTGCTCGTCGAAGCGGGCGTCGTCGAGGACCGGACGCTGACCTCCTGGCCTTCCGTGCGCACCGAGCTCGAACTGGCGGGCGCCGAGTGGACCGACGAGGAGGTTGTCGTCGACGGGAACCTCATCACGTCCCGCAGGCCCGACGACCTCGACGCGTTCTCCCGGACGCTCGTCGACAGCCTCAGCGCCAACTGAGCCCGAGAGGAGTACCGATGTCACCCCGCAGCGACATGTCCAGCATCAAGGACGAGGAGCAGTACGAGGCCCTGCGTGACGAGGGCTACTCCAAGGAGAAGGCCGCACGCATCGCCAACACGCCGGACGCGGGCCGCAAGGGCGGCAAGCAGCCACCCTACGAGGAGTGGACGAAGGACGAGCTCTACGAACGCGCCAGGGAGCTCGACGTCGAGGGCCGTTCCGACATGACCAAGGACGACCTGATCGACGCGCTCCGCGCCTGACCAACACGCCCGCGACCGCGGGCCCCACGGGCTGCCTACCATCGCACCCCCGAGCGGTGGAGGCAGCCCGTGGACCTTGTCGTGCCACACCCAATCGCGCCCATGCTCGCGAAGAACGCCAGCCGGCTGCCGCAGGACGACGGCTGGGTGTTCGAGCCGAAGTGGGACGGCTTCCGTTGCCTGGTGTTCCGCGACGGCGACGAGGTCGAACTGCAGAGCCGGTCCCAGAAGAGCCTCACTCGATACTTCCCCGAGCTGCTCGATCCGCTCCGGGACCAGTTGCCCACGACGTGCGTGCTCGACGGCGAGGTCGTCGTCCGCGGACTCGACGGGGCGCTGGACTTCGACATGCTCGGCCAACGCATCCACCCGGCGGAGTCGCGGATCACGCTGCTCAGCGAACAGACGCCGGCAGACGTGATCCTGTTCGACGTGTTGGCGGTCGGTTCCACGGACCTGCGGTCCGAGCCCTTCTCGGCCCGACGGGCCCGGCTGGAGGCGTTGCTGGGCGAGGCAACTGCTCCCATCCACCTGACCCCTGCCACGACCGACCACGTCGTCGCGAGCGACTGGTTCCAGCGCTTCGAGGGGGCCGGCCTGGACGGTGTCATCGGCAAGCCGGCCGACGACCCCTATGCCGCGGGCAAGCGCACCCTGCTGAAGCTCAAGCACCAGCGCACGGCCGATGTCGTGGTCGCCGGCTACCGAACCCACAAGTCCGGCGACGGCGTCGGGTCGCTCCTGCTGGGCCTGTATCGCGACAACGGCGACCTGCAGCACATCGGCGTCGCCTCGTCGTTCAGCGTGAAGCGGCGCGGCGAACTGGTGGACGAACTGGCGCCGTACGTCCTCGATGACGTGCGGGATCATCCGTGGTCCTCCTGGATGTCCGAAGAGGCCCACGAGGGGCAGCGCCTCCCGGGAGCGCCGAACAGGTGGTCGGGCAAGCGCGACCACGACTGGACCCCGCTGCGGTGCGACCGGGTCGCGGAGGTGACCTTCAACCAGCTCACCGAGGGACGTCTCCGCCACCCGGCCAAGTTCCTGCGTTGGCGCGACGATCGCGAGCCAACCAGTTGCACGCACGAGCAACTCGAGGTGGCGGTCCCCGCCGAACTCGAGGATGTCCTCGGGGCCTGAGGGTCAGGCGTCCGGCTCGGGCCGCAACGACGGTGGGACCAGCAGCGCGTCGACGACGTGGATGGTCGCATTCGACGTCTGCAGGTCGGCAAGCACCACGGTGCCGACCCCGTCGAGGCGCAACAGACCCGCCTCGTCCACCGTGACGGTGAGGAGCTCACCGGACAGCGTCGGGACCTGGCCCAGTTCGGCGAGCGCCTGCAGGCCCAGTCGCCCGGCCGGGATGACGTGGTACGACATCGCCGTCCGGAGCGCCCCGTCGGGATCGGCCAACCACGCGTCGAAGGTGTCCCTGGACGCCGCCACTGCACAGTCGGTGGGCATCAGGATCGTCAGGTCGGGCATGCTGGCGAGGTCGGTGCCGACGCCTGAGGCCTCCACGGCAACGCTGGCGTAACCGAAGGCCGTCGTGAGCCGGATCGCCTCGCGGGCCGTGAGACCGGGCAGTTGGGTCGGCCGACTGGCCGGTGGCCCCGCCTCCAGTGACGCCGCCACGTCGTCCGTCGTGCAGCGCGTCGTCGACGGCTGGATCGCCGCCGCCGGGCCGTCACCTCGGACCCCGAGGTCCGACGCCCCAGCTGACTCCGCCGTGCAAGCGGTCGCCGAGACGGCCAGGGCGAGCCCCAGCATGGCGATGGCGACGTGCGGTCGCGGACTCCGTGCGGACATGGCGCCACACCGTACGCTGCCGCCGCCGGCGACCGGAGGTGGGGGCACGTGAGACAGCGCACGACCGTGGCCGCCCTCGCCGCCCTCCTGGCGCTGACCGGACTCGCTGTGCCCGGCTCGCCGGTGGCAGCCACCGCGGCCAGCACGGTGGTCCACACGCTCACGCCGGCCCCGGGTGACCTCGTCAACGCTGGGCCCATCGACGTCGTCGCCCACCTCGACGCCCCAGCCGGCATCGACCACGTCGAGTTGCTGGTGGACGGCGAGCCCGTCACTCCACTGGTCGAACACGACGGGACCGCGGGACGGGCCACGGCGCCCGTGGCAGTGCCCGAGGGTGGACACGAGGTCGTCGTCCGCCTCCACGACGGCGACGGGGCCGTGACGGAACGCCGCTGGGGCTTCACCGCGACGGACGTCCCGACCACTCGGCTCGCCGGCGCCGATCGCATCGGCACCGCCCTCGCCATCTCCGGCGCCAGCCACCCGGACGACCACCAGGCGCCCGCGGTCGCGCTCGCCCGCTCCGATGACTTCGCCGACGCCCTCGCTGGCGCACCGCTGGCCGCTCACGCTGGGGGCCCCATCCTCCTGACGCGCTCGGACCGCCTTGCGCCCGCCGTGGCCGACGAACTTCGCCGCCTGCTGCCGGATGACGGCGTCGTGCACCTCCTGGGTGGCGTTGCTGCCCTCGCCGACGACGTGGCCAAAGACGTGCGCGCATTGGGCTTCGATGTCATCCGGCACGCCGGGAAGGACCGGTTCGAGACGGCAGTGGCCATCGCTGAGGCGCTGCACCCCGTCGACGAGGTGTTCGTCGTGTCGGGCCAGACCTTCCCTGATGCGCTGGCTGCCTCGGCCCCGGCCGTGCGCGACCTGACGCCCATCCTGCTGACCCGACACGACGCCCTTCCCGACGTGGTCGGCGACTGGCTCGCCGCGACCACGCCGGCACGCGCCGCGATCGTCGGAGGCACGGGCGCCGTGGGCCCCGAGGTCGCCGCGGCCATCGCCGAGGGCGCGGACCTCGTGACTCGCGTGGCCGGACCGG
>JBFJMP010000349.1:0-3374 GCA_041633895.1 Nitriliruptoraceae bacterium | reverse complement strand
TGCCGTCGTGCACGCCGTGCGTCGCCACCTGCTGGACGGCCTCGGCTGCGCGTTCGGGGCTGTTCGTGCGGGGGCGGCACCGGCCGCGTCCGCCTGGGCCGACCTCGCCACCGCCCCTGAGCAGGCGACCGTGCTGGGACTGGGCGTCCGACGTCCGACCCACGTCGCGGCCGGCGTCAACGGGCACCTCGTCCATGCACTGGACTTCGACGACACGCATGCCGGAGGCCTGGTCCACGCGACCTCCGTCGTCCTGCCAGCGGCCCTGGCCGTGGGCGAGGAGGTCGGTGCCGACGTCGAGGCCGTCGTGGCCGCCGCCGCGGTCGGCTACGAGGTCGTCTGTCGGATCGCCGCCGCCGCGCCCCACGGCTTCCACCGTCGCGGGTTGCATGCGACCTCGGCGTGCGGGGTGTTCGCCGCAGCGCTGGTGGCCGCCCGGCTGCGCGGCCTGGACGTCGACGTGAGGGTCGAAGGCGCGAGGCGTTCGGCCAGCCGATCAGCGACTTCCAGGCGATCCAGTCGAAGCTCGCGGACATGGCCACGGAGGTGCAGGCGGCGCGCCTGCTCGTGTACTGGGCCGCGGACAAGGCGGGGCGGGGCGAGCGCGCGGACATCGAGGCCGGGATGGCCAAGTACTTTGCGTCCGAGGTCGCGATCAAGGCCTCGCTGGAGTCGATGCGGGTGCACGGTGGCTACGGCTACTCCGAGGAGTACGAGATCCCGCGCCTCTACCGCGATGCGCCACTGATGTCGATCGGTGAGGGCACCAACGACATCCAGCGGATGATCATCGCGAAGGGCCTCCTGCGGGACTACGACGGTGGAGGTCGTATGTGAGCACGACGGACGAGCAGGTTGTTGCCAAGCAGTACCCGAGCGCCTTCTTCGGCACGGACCTGGCCGCGTCACTGCAGGCCGACGGGATCGACACCCTCCTCATCACCGGGTACTCGACGTCAGGGTGCGTGCGCGCCTCCGCGCTCGACGCGCTGTGCCACGGCTTCGTGCCGTTGGTCGTGCGGGACGCCTGCGCCGACCGCGACGAGCGCCCCCACGAGGCGAACCTCTTCGACCTCCAGGCCAAGTACGCCGAGGTCGTCACACTCGCGGACGCCCTCGCCCTCCTCCGCCCCTGAGCGTTGGGTGCATTCGTTGACCGTTGCGGTCGGTTTCTGCACCCAAGGTGGGGGCGGAGGCGGCGGATAGCCTCGCGGTCGGTCACGAGACAGGGCGACGGTGGCAGCCAAGAAGGGCAGGCGGGACAAGCACGCGGCCCAGCAGGCGCGGCGCGAGGCACAGATGAAGCGCCTCGCCGAGTCGACGTCGGCGTCCGGCGAGACCGGGGCGCAGCGTCGGCAGGCCGAACGCGACGAGGCGGCGAGGATGGCCGCGGCCGGTCCGTCGGCGGCGCGCTGGCTCGTCCCCGCCCCGGTCGACGTGGTCGCCGACCTGTTGGCACTCGACCCGCGGACCCGCCTGCGCGGCCGGGGCGACGAGGAGCTGCGCACGCTCGCCGGGCACGTCGAACGCCTCGTGACGCTCGGCGCTGAGGTGCCGTCGGGGCGCTCGCTCGCCGAGGTCGTGGTCCCCGACGCGGGGGCGCGCGCGGCACTCGAGCCCGAACTCGACCTGGACGCGCTGCTGTCCGGCGGGCCCGTGTCCGACGGGACGCAGGACCGCGTCGTCCGCCTCGCCGAGGAACTGCTGGCGCGCGCCGAGGAGCACCGCAGGGGCGAGGTCGACCTGCACGCGCTGGTCGCCCCGGTCGGGGCGCCGCGTCACCCCCTCGCCGACGGCCTCGAGACCACCGTCCGGGTGGCGCTGGACGGCATGCCCGTCCCGGCGGGTCCCGACCCTGCCGTCGTGGTCACGACCGCGGGCTGGCTCGCGGTCGCGCCGACCGAGCTGTTCCTCACGGCGGGGCGGGGCATGCTCGTCGGCGACGAGCGCGACGTCGCCGGGGCGGCGCTCCACACGTGGCTGACCCGGGTCGCGGCAGACCCGGGGGAGCCGTGGTTCATGGCGCTGTCCACGATCGTCGACATCGACGTGGCGCCACTGCTGCAACAGGCGGCTGCCCGCGCCGGCAGCGACCACGCCGATGTCGCAGGCTCGGTGCTCGTCGAGCTGATCGGGCTGCGGCACCCGCTCGCCTGACCCGCTCGCCTGACCCGAGACGTCCGGTGCGAACGCCACGACCCGGGTCAGATCCCGTCGGCGGACTCGCTGATCAGATCGGCCTCGAGCACCGTTCGAGCCGCGTAGATGTGCGAACGCATGGCCGTGCCCGCCCAGTTCACGTCGCCCCGTTCGATGGACTCGATCAGCTCGCGGTGATGGCCCATCGAGCGCCACAGTTCGGCGTCCGAGTAGCGACGGAACGTGCGGTGGACCAGCGGCACCTGCACCAGCCCGGCGACCAGGCCGGACAGGTGGCGGTTGTCGGCGATGTCGATGATCAGCGCGTGGAACTCGCGGTTGAGTTCGGAGATGCGGTCGATGCGGTCGCGCGTCCTGCCCGTGGCCAACGCCTCCATCGCGTCGGCCAGTTCCCGCAGCCGTGCCACGTCGTCCGGCGTCCCGTTGCGTGCGGCGAGCCTGGCGGCGAACCCCTCGAGCACCGCCCGCAGGTCGAAGATCTCGGCGAGGTCGCGTTCGGACCACGCGGCCACCTGCGCCCCACGGTTGGGGGCGAACTCGACCACGCCCTCGGACGCCAGTTGCCGAAGCGCCTCGCGGATCGGGGTCCGGGACACGCCGATCTGGTCGGCCAGGTCCTCCTCGCGGAGGTGGCTGCCCGGTGGGAGGTCACCCGTGACGATGCCGTCGTGGATGAACGCGTAGGCCCGCTCGGCGGCGCGTGCCATCAGGCTGCCGAACCGTCGGGGAAGTCGCCGGCGCGGGCGATCGCCCCCGGCGTGGACGCCCCGAGCCGGTCCTCGAGCCACGGCACCACGTCGGTCGTCGCGGCGAGGTCCCAGCCGTGCCGGACGCCCATCCGGTTGAGCATGTAGACGAGGTCCTCCGTGGCGATGTTGCCCGTCGCAGCGGGCGCGAACGGGCAGCCGCCGATCCCGCCGATGCTGGAGTCGATGATCCGCACGCCCGCGTCCACGGCCGCGTACGCGTTTGCGATGCCGGTGTGCCGGGTGTCGTGGAGGTGGATGCGCAGCGGGACCTCGCCGGACACCTCGCGAGCAGCCGCCACGCGCTGGTGGATGTCGGTCGGGACGGCCACGCCGATGGTGTCCGCCAAGGCGATCTCGTCGGCGCCTGCGCGGACCGACCGCTCGACGATCTCGACCACGCGCTCGACCGGGACCTCGCCCTCGAACGGGCACCCGAACGACGTGGCGATGGTCACCGACGCCGGG
>JBFJMP010000348.1:0-3376 GCA_041633895.1 Nitriliruptoraceae bacterium | reverse complement strand
GCCTCACGCACGGCCGGCAGGCCCAACCCCAGTCCCGGTGCCGCCTCGTCCATCTGGAAGCCGGGTTCGAAGATGCGCTCCCGCAGGTCGGGATCGATCCCCGGACCGTTGTCCGTCACCGTGACCGACAGCGTTCCCTCGACGCAGCGCAGGTGCACCTCGATGTGGGACCCCGCCTCGTTGACCCCGTACTTGATGGCGTTGCCGACGAGGTTCGCGACCGCATGGCGGAGCACCGCGAGGTCGACCGCGAGCACGTCGTCGTCCGCCAACTCGGACGCGACGGCCAACGTGGCCCCCGAGCGATGCAGTTCGGCCGACGTGAGGTCCTCCAGCCACTCGCGGAAGTCCTCCGTCGTCGCCACCTCGTCGATGGCCGAGTTGCGGGCCCGGCCCAACAGGTCGGAGATCATCGTGTCGAGCCGCATCGTGCTGTCGCGGATCATCTCCATCGCCACCTCGGTCCGGTCCGGCGGCATGCTCCCGTCGGCCAGCATCTCGGCCATGCCGGTGATCGCGGTGACCGGACCGCGCAGGTCGTGCGCGACCGTGTTGGCGAAGTCGGTCAGGCGTCTGTTGGACCTGCCGAGTTCGGCGTTGGCCATCGCCAACTCCGTGGTCCGCTGTGCGACGCGATGCTCGAGTTCGGCACTCAGGTCGCGCAGGTCTGACGTCGCGCGCGCGACCTGCCGCCGGAGCAGGACGATGAAGGCGACGAGCAGGACCACGCCGGCGAGCGCGAACAGGACACCCCGGACCACCCACGGGGACATGCCGTCGCCGTCGGGCCTGCCGAGGTCGAAGCCGGTCCAGCGCACGTGGATCACCGACAGTTCCGTGTCGGTGATCAGGTCGCGGCCCGCCTGCATGATGCCGACGGCCGGGTTGTCGGGGCGACCCCACACGCCGACCTCGACGATGTCGATGGGTTCGCCGACGGGGAACAGGCGCACGTCGGTGTCGCGGAGTTGGTAGCCGACGATCGCCAGGGGACCCACGAAGCCGTCGACGTCACCCGAGGCGACCCGGTCGATGCCCTCCCGGATCCCGTCCGAGACGACGTAGTCGACCTCGGGGAAGTCACGGATGAGGTGCTCCTCGATCGGTGATCCCGGGATCGTGGTCACCGACCGACCCGCCATGTCCCGCAGGTCTTCGACCCCGGTCACGTCCTCAGCGATCATGAGCACGACCGGGGTCCAGGACCACGGCGTGGTGACGTCGGCGAAGGCCCGCAGGTCCGGTCGCGTGCCGAGGCCGGCGGCGACGTCCACCTCGCCCGCCTCGAGCGCGGCAACGAGGTCGGGCACGGTGTCGTAGATGACGGACTCGACGTCGATGCCGAGCTTCAGGGCGGCCAACAGGACGAGCTCCGCCATCCACCCCCCGACGACCTCACCTGCCTCGTCCACCACGACAACGGGTGCGCTCGGCCGGGCGTACCCGACGCGGAGCGGACCCTCGTCGTCGAGCCAGGCGCGCTGCTCGGCCGTCAACTGCTCCAGCAGCGCGTTCTGCGCGTCCTGTGCGGACGGCGGGGACGGTGCCGAGGCCGCCGGAACGGCGATGCCCAACGCGACGAGGAGCAGCACGACGATGCTGCCGCCGCGGCGGAACGGGTGCGGGGTCGTGACGATGGCCGAAGACCTCTGGCTGGATCGCATCGCAGCCTAGAACCCAACCGCGCCGGACCGAGGCACATCAGCTGTAGGCGGAACCGACGCCGTCGCCGCAGTACTGCTCCGCGCACACCAGCCAGCGACTCCAGTGATCGCCACCGTCCTCGTCACCTGCCTCCAGGGTCATGCGGAGCTGGCCGCCGACGCTGTCGTGCCACCACGGCGACCCGGGGTCCGAGAGGTTGGTCCGCACGGTGACGGGCCGGGCCCACTCCCCCCACCCGCGGTAGACCCAGGCGTCGTCGTGCGGCCAGCTGACGGTCGCCGTGAGGTCCATGGCGGACTGGCCGTACACGATGGTCTCGAGGTAGGTCGGAACGCGCCCGAGGTTGACCTCGTGCACGCCCTCGGCCAGGACGAACTCGGCCCGTCCCGTGTCGTCGACCATCGCGCCGGCCTGTCGACCACGCGCATCGCGAACCGACGCCGGGGCGAGGGCACCGCCGAGTTCGACGTCCTGGAAGATCACGCCGTTGGTCGTGGGGTCGGTGGTCGCGCAGCGCCATCCGGGCTGTCCGCCACCGATCGCGGTGCAGTCCACGTCGCCGGCCATGGGCTGGTGGGACACGTAGGTCGCGGCGGTGCCCGTCAGCGACCCGTCGAGGTCGATGACGCCGATCCAGCGCGTCGTGCCCTCCTCGGTCGGCGACTCGGACAGTCGCATGGGCGTGGCGACGTCGATCATGGTCACGTCCTCGACCCGCGAGATGAACTGGTGGGAGTGCGTGGCGTCGCTGACGGCGACGGGGTCGTGCCACGAGACGTCAGAGGTGAAGTTCGCGAAGGTCACGCCACGAACGTGGCCGCCGCCGTGGTAGAGGCCGACGCCGCGCTTGGTCCACGTGTCCGGTGAGGGATGGGACGAGCGCCCGACGACCAGTGAGTCGGCCACGGTCGCGCCGTGGATCTGGACCCCCGTCCGGTTGCCGACCACGACGGCGTCGCGCAGCACGACGTCCGCGGCCGCGGCCTCGAGCCAGGCGCCGAACCCCTCGTTCTGCCACAAGAGGGTGTCCGTCACCTCGAAGGTCTCGGGCGGCGTGTAGCCGTCGATCCGCAGGCCGGTGCCCGAACGAAACGCGGTGGAGGTCTGCGAGTGGGCGACGTTGCGCGCGACCACCCCGCCCGGTGCCGTGCGGTTGCGGATCTCCTTGTCCTCGGATGGACCGGTGGGCGTGGACGGCAGGTCGAGCCAGATGCCGTGGCCGACACCACCCGCCGCCGCGTTCGCGAGCAGGGTGTTGGACGGGTGCTGGACCCAGATGCCGGCCGGGCTGGCGTCCGTGTCGAGGAGTCGATCGGCCTCGGCCGGTTCACGCTGTCCCAGCACGAGGCTCTGGTTGACGAGGTTCCCGGTTTCCGCCCCGTCCTCGAAGAACACGCAGTGGCCGACGGTCCCGGTGGCCACGAGCCGGGTGACAACCACCCGACGTGTGCCGTGGATGGTCACGCAGCGGTTGCCGGCGTCCGTGACCGCCACGGTGTCGAGCCGGACCCCCGGTGTTGCGCCGCCCATGTGGACGTGGAACGGGTAGCGGCCGAGCACCCCCGTCTGCCCGAGGCCACCGAGGTGGACGGCCCGCAGCAGCACCGTCGGGGCCTGCCCGGCGGCATGGCCGTGCGACTCGTGGTCGTGGCCGCCCCGCATGGCCATGACGTGCCCGCCAACCGCACCGGCGCCGTCGATGCGGATGGGG
>JBFJMP010000347.1:0-3381 GCA_041633895.1 Nitriliruptoraceae bacterium | reverse complement strand
CGATCCGGTCGATCGTGCCGTCTTCGAGGCCCTCGCGCAGTGTCGGGTCGAGTCCGTCCCCCGACCCGGACGAGGGCGGTGGCGTTGCGGCCACGGCTGGCAACCCACCCAGCGTCGTGGCGAACGTGACGAGCAGGGTGATGACGAGGCGACGGCGCATCAGCGACCATTTCAGCAGGCTGGCTGGCGCCAGCATCCGAACCACGCGAGGACCTGCACGTGATCCGGCTCGGTGTGGCTCACCCGCTGGGAACCGCGGTCGTAGCCGACCTCCCCGGCCGTTGCGTTTCTGTCTGACGTGAGGCGTACCACCGCGGTTGCATCCCGAGCGCCACTCGTCATCGGGTGTGCGCCGGATGCGCAGCCGGTTCTGCCTGTCCTCCGTTCGTCTTGTCCAGCACCTGACGTCGGGCGCAGCCGTCCCAACCTGCACGTGCGGCGAGGGACGTCAGGCCTGGGTCGTGACCCGCTCGGCATCGCTGCGCACGATGCAGAAGCGGTTTCCCTCGGGGTCGGCCATGACCACCCAGCCGGTTCCGTCCGGGTTGCGCAGGTCCGTCACGTGCGTGGCGCCGAGTTGGAGGACCCGCTCGACCTCCTCGTCCCTGGTCCTGTCCTCGGGTACGAGGTCGAAGTGCACGCGCCCCTCAGGCTCCTGCAGGTCCTCCACGAGGATGAACAGCAGCTCGTGCCCCGTGGTCGGGTCGTGGATGAAGCACTCCTCGTCACCTGGCCGGTTGGGAGAATCCGGGAGGTCCTGGTAGTCGAGGACCTGCTTCCACCACTCGGAGAGGGCGTGGGCGTCGTGGCAGTTGATCGTCGTGGTCGCGATGCGGGAGGTCATCGGTGCTCCGCTCTGAGTGGGCGCGTCCCGGCCCACGCAAGCACAAACGATCCGCACGGGGCCAGAAACGGTCAGGAGGTCAACGGGTCAGCAGCAGTCGTCGACGTGGTCGGCGGTGAGCGCCTCGCGGCCTTCGCGGACCAGCAGGGCGACGACGCCGAGGGCGGCGATCGGGTCGGCCCACCACCATCCGAGGGTGGCGTTCAGGAGCAGGCCGACGAGCACGACCGCGGACAGCCACGCGCAGGCCCACGTCTGGTTGCTGTCGGCGATGGCGGCCCGGCTGTCGAGCGCCTCCGCGACACGCCGCTTCCGGACGGCCAGCCACGGCATGACGATCAGCGACACCAGGGTGAGGACGATCCCGACCACGGAGGTCTCTGGCTCGTCCCGTGCCAGCAGGGCGCGGATGGCGTCGGCCCCGACGAACGTGGCCAGCGCGAGGAAGCTGATGCCGATGCCGCGCAGGGCGGCGCGCTCCACCTGTTCGACGCGGTGCGGGTCTCGTCGCTCGGCGGTCAGACGCCAGGCGAGCACCCCGGCAGAGATGGACTCGATGGCGCTGTCGGCGCCGAAGCCGAACAGGGCCTGGCTGCCGGCCATGACGGCCGCGGTGATGGCGATGATGCCCTCGGTGACGTTCCACCCGACGGTGATCGCGGCGAGGCGCTGGGCGCGACGGAGCAGTTCCGTGCGCTCGCTGGTGATCGGTGGGGTGCTGCCGGTCATGCGTTGGCTTCACAGTTCGAGGGGTGTCGGATCGTAGAGACGGGGCGCGGATGCCGCATGTGCCAGTGCGGTCCGGACCGGGACGTCGAGCGGAAGGAACACGGCCACGAATCGGAACGTTTGGGAGCGGTCGGAGGAACGCGGTCGCGGGGAGATGGCATGCGCGAGTCGTTCGATCCACTGGGGCTCCACCCGAGCATCATCGAAGCGGCGGCATGGCGGCTCTGCTCTGAGGTCGGCCGTGTCTACACCGACCACCTCCGCATCGTCGAGCAGTTCCCTGGGGTGCGCCGTACCCGGCTCTCGCGCTGGTCACGCGGGCCGACTTCGTGGGGCTGCGGATTATTGTCCGTACAATCTGCGTTGCGTGGAGTGGACCTCCCGATTCCCACCCTCATCCTCCCCACCAAGGACCTCTCGATGTCTCGCTCAGCCCGTTCCTGGCGCCGCTCCGCGGCGCTCGCCGCCGCCTCGGCTGCCACGGTCCTGCTCGCCGCGTGTGGGTCCGGGTCGGCGGACACCGCAGTCGCATCCGGAATCCGTGTCGTCGAGCCGGCTGCCGCAGAGCAGCTGCTCGCGACACAACCAGCCCCGACCCTGATCGACGTGCGCACCCCCGAGGAGTACGCCGAAGGCCACCTCGAGGGTGCTGAGCTCGTGGACGTCAACGCGGCCGACTTCCGCGCGCAGATCGCCACCTACCCACGCGACGCCAGCTACGTCATCTACTGCCGCTCCGGCAACCGGTCCGCAGGGGCACGTCAGGTCATGGAGGAGCTGGGCTTCACCGACGTCGCCGACATCGGTGGCGGCATCCTCGCATGGGCCCAGGCGGGGTTGCCCGTCACGGCGTGACCTGACGGCGGTTCTGCAGGAGGGGGCGCCGAGGCCCGACCGTATGCTGGCTCGATGGACATCGACCCCGCCCCCCGCCCCGACGCCCGCGACGCGCAGCCCGACTGGTTGGTCGATGCCGACCAGGCCCTCCGGGCCGACATCCGCTGGCTGGGCGCCGAGCTCGGGGCGACCCTGATCCGTCAGGAGGGCCAGGGCCTGTACGACCTCGTCGAACGCGTCCGGCGCCTGACCGGCGAAGCCCGTGCCGGTGATGCCGACGCGGCGGTCGAGTTGGACGGCGTCCTCCAAGGGCTCGACGCGGGCTCGGGCATTCGACTGGTGCGTGCCTACACGACCTACTTCCGGTTGGCGACCGTGGTCGAGCACGTCCACCTGATCGACCTGCTGCGCAGCCCGGAGGAGGCGCGCAACGGCTGGCTGCCGTCGCTGTTCGCCCGCCTCGAGGGCGCCGGGGTGACGCCCGAGCAGGTCCAGGACGTCGTCGCGCGCGCCGAGATCCGCCCTGTGATCACGGCGCACCCGACCGAGGTGAGCCGTCGGTCGGTGCTGACCAAGCTCGCCGAACTCGGGGCGCTGGTCGAACGCCGCAGCGACCCGCGGCTGTCGACGACCGATCGCGATCGGGTCGGTCGTCGCGTCCAGGAGGTCGTCGACGAGCTGTGGACCACCGATGACCTGCGCATCGCCCGTCCGCGCCCCACGGACGAGGCCAGCGCCGCCCTCTACTACGTCGAACACGTGCTGGCGGGCGTGCTGCCCGACCTGCTGGACGACCTCGACGCGGACCTCGCGGGCATCGGTGGGGCCGTTCCCGACGACTGGGCGCCGATCCGATTCGGCTCCTGGATCGGCGGTGACCGAGACGGGAACCCGTTCGTGACCGCCGAGGTGACCGAGGAGGTCCTCGACCGGATGCACGACCGGGGCCTGGCGCTGGTCGAGGCGGAGCT
>JBFJMP010000346.1:0-3385 GCA_041633895.1 Nitriliruptoraceae bacterium | reverse complement strand
GTTCGCGTACTTCCCCGGCAACACGTCGCCCCCGGCGATCCTCGGGGAGATGGCCGCGGCCACGTTGGCCCCGCAGGGCATGCTCTGGAAGACGTCGCCCGCCGTGACCGAACTCGAGTCGCACGTGCTGGACTGGCTGGCCGACCTGCTCGGCCTGCCCGCGACCTTCCGCGTCGACTCCGGCGTCGGGGGCGGCGTGATCCAGGCGTCGGCGTCCGACGCGACGCACACCGCGCTCGTCGCCGCCCGGCACCGGGCGCGGGGGCGCGGGGCGCGGCTGGACGACATCGTCGCCTACACCTCGTCGCAGGCGCACTCGTCGGTCGAGAAGGGGGCGAACGTCGCGGGCTATGGCCACGTGCGCCTCATCGACGTCGACGACGACTTCGCCCAGCGCCCCGACGCGCTGCGCGCCGCCATCGAGGCCGACCTCGCCGCCGGCCTGGTCCCGGCGTTCGTCTGCTCGGCGCTCGGCTCGACGGGTACCGGGGCGGTCGATCCCGTCGCCGAGATCGGGGCGCTGGCGCGCGAGTTCGACCTGTGGCACCACGTCGACGCGGCGTGGGCCGGCAGCTACATGATCTGCCCCGAACTGCGGGGTGCGCAGGCCGGGCTCGACACGGTCGACAGCTACGTCGCGAACCCGCACAAGATGATGTTCGCGGGGATGGACTGCACGGCGTTCTGGGTCGCCGACCGCGCCCCGCTCATCGACGCGATGTCGATCACCCCGCCCTACCTGCGGGCGCGCGACGGCGACGCCGCCGACGTCGTGGACTACCGCGACTGGCACGTCGCGCTGGGGCGGCGCTTCCGCGCGTTGAAGCTGTGGTTCGTGCTGCGCATGTTCGGGGCGGACGGCATCCGCGACCGCTTCCGCGCCCACCTCGCCCTGGCCGCCGACCTCGCCGACCGCATCGCGGCGCACGAGCACCTCGACCTGTTCGTCCCCGCGTCGTTCGGACTGGTGTGCGTCGTGCACCCCGCGGGCGCCGACGCCACGCGCCACCTCATCGCCGAGGTGGAGCGAGCGAGTGACCTCGCCGTCACCCCGTCCGAGGTCGACGGCGTGCCCTACCTGCGGCTGTCCATCGGCACCGCGACGACGACCGCGGCCGACGTGGACCGCCTGTGGGAGGTGCTGTCCGCCGCGGCCGACAGCACCCTGCGCCTGTGACGGCCTCCGGGCTCAGACCGTGCTGGGGGGACCGATCCAGGTGAACGCACCCAGCAGGGTCAGCGCCCCGAAGAACAGCACGTAGCGCGCGAACCCCAGCAGGTCGTCGTTGGTGACCAGCTTCAAGAGGTAGTTGATCGCCCAGTAGCCCGAGATCGCCGCCGCGATGCTGCCGGCGATGACGCGGTTGCCGCCGTACACCGAGTGGGCGAGCGTGTCGCCGGTCAGGTCGCCGATCTGGAACACGAACGCCCCGGCGATGATCGGGATGGCGAGCAGGAACGAGAAGCGGGCGGCGCCCTCGCGCGACAGGCCGCGGCTCATGCCCGCGGCGATCGTGGCGCCCGACCGCGAGATGCCGGGCAGGATCGCCAACGCCTGCGCGCCACCGATGACGATCGCGTCGACGAAGTTGGTGGTGGCCTCGTCACGACCGGGGTCGAGGCGTGCCTGCTTGGGCGTCATGTCCTTCACGGCGACGCCGTGGACGGCGGCGGCCCGGCGGCGACGGAGGGTCTCGGCGGACCACAGGAAGAAGGCCGTCACGAACAGCATCGTGGCGGCGATGCGGGGGTCCTCGAAGGTCCCGGCGAACACGTCCTCGAGCAGGAATCCGGCCAGTGCCGCGGGGACGGACCCGACGGCGAGCAGCAGGACGGTGGTCCGGGCGCGCGTGCGTTCCTCGGCGGCGAAGCCCCCGATGCCGAACGTGCGCGTGAACAGGAACCACAGGTCACCGGCGAAGTACACGATCACGGCCAGGAGCGTGGCGGCGTGCAGGGCCACGTCGAACGCGAGCGGTGGGGCCTCCCACGCGACGAGGTAGGGGATGATGACGAGGTGTCCGGACGAGGACACCGGCAGGAACTCGGTGAGGCCCTGGACGAGCCCGAGCAGGATGGCCTGGAGCACGAACCCCTCCGTGTGGTGTCGCGGATCGCGCGCGCACGGTATCGGTGTGGACGCGCGACGTGACGAACCACCCTGTGCGCGGCTGCGCCAGGGGCCATGATCGCAGCGCATGATCCGGGGTGCGGACGGGATCGAACCCCGGGCAGGACAACGGCCGCCAGCCAGTCAGGACACCGACCATGACCGACACGCCGACGGCCCCCTCGGGCGCGGATGTCGAGATCCGCCACGTGCTCGTGACCGGGGCCACGGGCTACATCGGTGGACGCCTCGTGCCGGAACTGCTCGCGGCGGGGTACCGGGTCCGCTGCCTGGCCCGGACGCCCGCGAAGCTGGGCGGGCGCCCGTGGTCCGACGACATCGAGGTCGTCAAGGGCGACGTGCTGGACGCCGCGTCCGTGCGTGCGGCCATGGAGGGCATGGACGCCGCGTACCACCTCGTCCACTCGATGGACGGAAAGGGCGACTTCGCCGGACGCGACCAGACGGCTGCCCGGAACATGCGCGAAGGCGCGGCGGCGGCGGGCGTCCGGCAGCTGGTCTACCTCGGCGGGCTGGGCGACCAGGACGACGACCTGTCCGAACACCTGTCGTCCCGGCAGGACGTCGGCCGCGAGCTGGGGGCCGGACCCGTCCCGCTGACCGAGCTGCGCGCGGCGGTGATCATCGGGTCGGGGTCGGCGTCGTTCGAGATGCTGCGCAACCTCACCGAGGTGCTGCCGGTGATGGTCACCCCCAAGTGGGTGCGCACGCGCTGCCAGCCGATCGCGGTGCGCGACATGCTCGCCTACCTCGTCGGCGTCCTCGGGCGCCGTGAGGCGATGGGGCGGGTGCTGGAGGTGGGCGGCCCCGAGGTGCTGACGTACGAGGAGATGATGCACCTCTACACGAAGGTGGCGGGGCTGCGTCGGCGCCGCTTCCTGCGCGTCCCGTTGCTGACGCCCCACCTGTCGTCGCTGTGGGTCGGGCTCGTGACGCCGCTGCCGGTCGGGCTGGCCCAGCCGCTGGTCGAGTCACTGTCCAACGAGGTCGTCCAGACCGACACCGACATCCGCCGCATCGTGCCGCGCGACCTGTTGGGCATGGAGACGGCCTTCCAACTCGCGTTGCGGCGCATCCAGGACCTCGACGTGGTCACCACCTGGGCCGGAGCCGACCTGCCCGATGCCCACCGGGACACCCAACGCACCGACTTCCTGGCCGAGGAGCCACTGGAAGCCGACCCGGACTGGTCCGGTGGCACCGTGCTCGCCGACGAGCAGGCCGTGTGGTCGGACGTCGCGACGGCGGACGGCG
>JBFJMP010000345.1:0-3396 GCA_041633895.1 Nitriliruptoraceae bacterium | reverse complement strand
GTCGCTGTCGCTGTCGCTGTCGCTGTCGCTGTCGGCGTGATCGTCGGCGTGATCGTCACCGTGGGCGCCCTCCTCGGCGGCGACGACTGCGACAGCGGGTGCCGGTGCTTCGAGTTCGTGGGCGTCCTGGCCCTCCGCGGGGATCTCGATCCATGCGGTCTCTCCCTCGGCGCAGGTCTGGACGGTCGGGAAGTACAAGGTCGTGTCCGCAGCGTCCTCCGGGATCTGCAGGGAGATCTGGAGGGCGTCGCGGAAGCCCTCGGCCAGTGGGTCCTTCGACGTGTAGGTGACCACCGACTCGCGTTCGGTGACGGTCTCGCCGTGGGCGCCTGTCACCGGCTCGGGCAAGGCCTCGGTCGCGACCGAGACGTCGTAGTAGGCGTTGCGGGTGGGGGTGACGTTGAGGATCGACTCCGGGATCGAGATGGCGACCTCGGTGGTCGGGGAGCCATCGCAGCCGTGGGGAACGCCGAAGGTCAGCACGGTGTAGGCACCGGCGACCTGTTCGCCTTCCTGGATGCTGACGTGGGCCGATGCCGGACTGGCGAGCATCCCGATGGACGCGACGACGAGGCCGGCTCCGACGAGGATCTGACGGGGGGAACGCATGGGGGATTCCTTTGCATGGTTGTTGGGTCTTGACGGTGGGGGAGCGAGGGTCAGCCGCCTCCGCCGACGAGGACGTCGGCGGTGGCGGTCTCCTCGGCGAAGCGATCGATGCGTGCGACGACGGTGACGTCCCACCGGCCGCCGCTGACGAGTTCGGGGCCGTCCCACTGGAAGTGCGCGGGCCCGGCTCGGAAGGGTTCGCGTTGGATCGGTCCGATGTCGTCCCCTGGCTTGGCGAGGTCGATCCGGACGTCCTCCGCGATCTCGGCCGGGCGTCCGTCGGGGTCGTAGAAGTAGAGGTGGATGCTGTTGTCGCCGGCCCGGTTGGGGTCGACGACGACCTGGACCGAGCCGGCGTCGCCGAGCACGAGGATCTCGGAATGGATCCGGCCGATGCCCGCGTCGACGGAGGCCGGCGTCAGGTTGACGAGGACCGCGGTGACTGCGAGCGCGACGGCCACGCCGACGAGCTCGATGCGGACCGACCGGGTCAGCCGCCTGGCCGAGGCTCGGTCGTCAGGGTCCTCCGCCAGGACAGGCACGAGCCGGAAGTGGTTGTACGCCCCTGCGGCTGCGACGAGTGCGACGAGCGCCACCTTGGCCACCAGCGTCCAGCCATAGGCGGTGGACGTGAGTGCTCGCAACGCCCGTACCTCGGTCCACGACAACGCGAGCCCAGCAAGGCCGACGGCCACGATCGAGACGGTGGCCAGCGACGAGAAGCGGGCGACCAACGCGGCGCGAGTCCGGGCATCGTCGGCCGGACGTCGGGCCACGAGAAGAAAGGCGAGTCCGCCGGTCCAGACGGCAGCAGCGCCGACGTGGACGATGTCTGCGGCGAAACCGAGGGCCACGTCGTCGAATCGCGTGTGACCGACGAGCGGGAACGAGCACACCACCGCCAGCGCCCCAGCCGTGGCGCCCACGCCACTGCGGCCGGCCAGAGCTGCGCCGGCGACGAGACCGGTGACCCCGAGCGCGATCGACCATCCGAAGCCATCAGCCAGCACGGAGGACAGGACCCCGTCCTCGAACAGCGAGCCTGCTCCTTGGCCGGTGGCGAGAGCGGCCTGGACCGGAACGGCCAGCATCACCCCGACGGCGCCGACCGTGGCCCCGATCACGAACAGCCGTCGCATGCGCCGGTCGGGATCGGTACCAGTCCACGTCACGAACGCGACGCCGCCGACGACGACCATGGCTCCGGCCATCGCGAGCCAGCGGCCGAGCGCCCCGACGAGTTCCCATGTGCGGGCACCGTCGTCGACGAAGAAGCCCGACAACCCGGACGTGTCGCCCTCGACGTCGCCGACGGAGAAGATGATCCCGCCACGGATCGGGTGTCCGTCGGCCGAGACCAACCGGAAGGTGACGACGTAGGAGCCGTCGGGCACCCCGTCGACGAGGTCGACGCTGATGGTGGTGTCGACGTTGCGGACCGTTCCCCGGTCGAGTCGTCGACCGTCCCGGTCCAGGACCCGCAGACCACCGAGGTCCACCGACACGGGCTCGTTGAACTCGAGGCTGACCTCGGCCGGGGCCGTGTCCACGAGCGCGCGGTCACCCGGCGTGGACGACACCAAGATGGCGTGGGCGTCCGCCGGTCGGGCGGACAGCGCGATGGTGATGACGATGACGATGACGATGACGAGTCCGGCGGCCGCGCCGCGCCGGTGGGCGCTGCATGACCGCCGGAGCACCATGGCTCCGGACACTGGTCTCCAGTGGTTCGAGGATCGACCGACGTCGACCCTCGAGCGGCCAGGAGCATGCGTGCTCCGGCCCGGGAGGGTCGGTCAGATGGACACGGGTGCGCGCCGCACCGGCGGCGCCCGGCCATCGGGCAGGCGCACGACGATCGTGCCGGCGACCGCCTCGGTGACCGCAGTCCATGCCCGGCGCATCCCGCTGGCGCGGACGCTGGCTCGCGCGCTGGCAACGACGGCTCGGGCGACCGCCACGGTCACCCGGATCAGGCGCAGGGTGACCCAGGCGACCAGCACCTGCGCGACGAGACCGAACCACACCCCGCGTTCGGTGAGGACGTCGAGCGGGCCGCCACTTCCCCACGTCCGTTCGAGGAGTTCCTGGGCGATGAACAGCCCGACCTGCGCGCCCGCGAGTTGCGTGAGCGACGGCACCTGTGAGGGCCCGGACCGACGAACGGTCTGGATGCCGATGCCGAGCATCGACAGCAGCCCGAGTGGAACGACGACGGTGCCGACGGGACCGAGGTACGCGTGGTCGGCGAGCGCAAGGGTGCGGTCCGCTTCGGAGGGATGGGCCACGGCGTACCCGAGCACGTGTCCGACGAGGACACCGGCGGTGGCTAGCAACCAGAGATTGACCCGGGAGAACATGGCGGCCGGGAGCGTAGGCAGCGCCGAACCGGCGCGGCCAACTGGCGCTCGGTGCCCGGTCAGGGCCTCTGCCGGTGCGTGGCGATGAGGATGCCGATGTTCGAGACGGCGAAGGGCACGACGTAGGTGAGGGCCGCCTTGAGCCAGACCGTGACGGTGGCATCGCCGGCGAGGACCACGTCGAGCTGGTTGATGCAGAACAGCAGGGTGCCGACGACGAGGGTGGTGGCGAGCGTGCGACGGAGGTGCGGCGGGTACGTCACGACGTGGACAGCGTCCGCCAGGGTTCGCCAGATGGGAGCGGCGTCGCGGTCGAGGGGCTCGCCGCAGCGTCCGCAGTAGCCGTGTCCGGCGGGGCTGGCGTGGCCCCGTGAGCAGGTCCGTTCCGGGGGCAGGGCATCTCGGTCGCTCATCGCTGCGGGAAACC
>JBFJMP010000344.1:0-3397 GCA_041633895.1 Nitriliruptoraceae bacterium | reverse complement strand
CGTGCCGGCGCCGTGCCGGTGTCCATGGACGACGGCCTCGGTGACGTCCGCGACCGGGCCCTGGCGGACGACAGCCCGATCGGTGAGGCCACCGGCGCGGTGACCCAACGAGACATCCTCGCGGACTTCGCCGACCACGTGCGGTCCTTCGTGGACGCGGATGCGTTCCAGCCGATGACGATCGCCGTGGACGCCGGCAACGGCATGGGTGGCCTGGTGGTCCCGGCCGTGTTCGACCAGCTGCCGATCGACGTCGAGGCCCTGTACTTCGAGCTCGACGGGACGTTCCCGAACCACCCGGCGAACCCGATCGAGCCCGAGAACCTCGTCGACCTCCAACGCCTGGTCGTCGATCGGGGCCTGCCGCTGGGGTTGGCGTTCGACGGGGACGCGGACCGGATGTTCGCGGTCGACGAGCGCGGCGAGGCCGTGCCCTCCTCGCTGATCGGCGCGGTCGTCGCCGACCGCATGCTGGCCCGGGAGCCGGGTGCGACCGTCCTCTACAACCTGATCTGCTCGCACACGGTGCCCGAGACCATCGAGGCGGCGGGTGGCACCGCCATCCGGACGCGTGTCGGGCACTCGTTCATCAAGGCCCGCATGGCCGAGACCGGGGCGATCTTCGCGGCGGAGCACTCCGGTCACTACTACTTCCGTGACAACTTCCGGGCCGACTCGGGGCTCATCGCCGCCCTCTTCCTGCTGGAGGCCGTCGCGGCCGCCGGCAAGCCGCTGTCCGAGGTCGTCGCACCCTACGACCGGTACGTGACGTCGGGCGAGATCAACTTCCGCGTCGACGACGCACCCGCCGTCATCGACCAGCTCGAGGCGATCTACGGGCCCGACGCGCGGTCGGTCGATCGCGAGGACGGGCTCACCGTCGTGCTCGAGGACGGGTGGTTCAACTGTCGCCCCTCGAACACCGAGCCACTCCTGCGCCTCAACGTCGAGGGCAACGACGCGGCGGCCATGGAACGACTGCGTGACGCCATCGCGACTACCGTGCAGGCCTGAGGGCCGGATCCGCGGTCCCCGCCGTGCCGAAGGAGTGACGATGGCTGTCGACGAGCGCCTGCTCGAGATCCTCGTGTGCCCGGACTGCCGGTCCGAGGTCGAGTACAAGGACCGCCGCAAGGTCATCGTGTGCACGGGCTGTGGCCTGCAGTACCCGGTGATCGACGGCATCCCCGTCATGCTCGTGGACGAGGCGACGAAGTCCCGCGGCAGCAGCACGTGACCACGGCATCCCCGACCAACCCTGCCGGGCTCGACCGGTCCGGGATGCTCGCCACGGTGCGGGCCGCGCCCGACGACTGGCGTCAGGCGACCCGCATCGCCGACGACAGCGACCTGACCGTCCCCGCGGATGCGCGTGCCGTCATCGTCGTGGGGATGGGCGGGAGCGGCGTCGCCGCGGACGTCGCCACCACGCTGTCCGACCGCGCGGGCAGCGTGCCCGTCGTGGGCGTGAAGGACTACCGCCTGCCCGCTTGGGCCGACGAACGCACGCCGGTCGTCGCGGTGTCCTACTCGGGCAACACCGAGGAGACGCTCGCCACGCTCGACGCGGCGACGGAACGCGGGTGTCCGATGCTCGGCATCACCTCCGGTGGTGCCGTCGCGGAACGCCTCGGCCGCGTCGGGGCGCCGATCGCGATGTTGCCGGGTGGCCGCCAGCCACGGGCGTCGATGGCCTACCTCGCGGCGCCGCTGCTCGTCGCCCTGGAACGGGGCGGCCACCTGCCCGGCGCTGCCGCCGACCTCGCCGAGGTCCCGCAGCACGTGCACCGCTGCATGGACGACTGGGGCAACGCTCCGCGCGACGTCGCGGCCGCACTGGTGGAACGGGTGCCGCTGTTCGTCGGCGGCGCCGGGATCGGTGCCGTCGTCGTTGAGCGCGCACGCAAGCAGTGCAACGAGAACGCCGAGGTCGTGGCCGTGGCGTCGGTGCTGCCCGAGGCCGACCACAACGAGATCGTCGGGTGGGGTGGCGGGCCCGACGTGCCCTTCGGACTCGTCGAGGTCGTCGACATCCAGGAGCACGCCCGGACGGCGGCCCGCTTCGACATCACGCGCACCGTCGCCGGGGACGGCATGACGTTCGTGCATCGCCTGGTCCTGAGCGGTCCGAGCGACCTCGCCCGACTGGTCGCCGGCGTCCAGTTCGTCGACCTGGTGTCCGTCCATCTGGCACTGTTGCTCGACGTCGACCCGACGCCCGTCACGAGGATCGACACCCTCAAGCAACGACTGGCCGAACGATGACCGATCACGCCACCCTCGTCGCCCAGGCCGCGGACGCGCTGCGTGAGCCCCTCCAGGGACGCACGCTCGACGTCCTGGTCACCCTCGGGTCCGGCCTCTCCTCGGTCGCCGAGACCCTGGAGGACGCCGTCGAGGTCACGGTGGACCAGGTACCCGGCCTCGCCACCTCGACGGTGCCCGGACACACCGGACGCCTGCGGATCGGCACGCTCGGTGGCCTGACCGTCCTCACCCAGGTCGGACGGGTCCACCTCTACGAAGGGCACTCCGGGGCCGACGTGACACGACTCGTCGACGTCGCGGCCGCGCTCGGCGCGTCGACGTTCCTCGTGACCAACGCGGCCGGTGGCCTCGAGCCGTCGTGGGAACCCGGCGACGTCATGGTCATCGACGACCACCTCAACATGACGGGGACCTCGCCGTTGCTGGGCGTGCTGCGCGACGGCGCCCCCGTCTTCCAGGACATGGCGGGCGCCTACGACGCGGGCCTGCGGGCACTGGCGCACCGCATCGCGGACGAGCAGGGCTTCGCGCTGCGATCGGGCGTGTACGCCGGCCTGCTGGGCCCCGCCTACGAGACCGGCGCCGAGGTCCGGATGCTCCGCACGCTGGGGGCACACGCGGTGGGCATGTCCACCGTGCTGGAGGTCATCATGGCGCGGGCGGCGGGCATGCGCGTGCTCGGCCTGTCCACGATCACCAACGTCCACGGTGAGGGCGTGCAGACGTCCCACGCGGAGGTCATCGAGGTCGGGGCGCGCGTGTCGCGGCAGGTGTCGGCACTCGTGCTCGGCGTGCTCGAGGAACTGGCGTCCACAGCCCCCGGATCCGCCTGACCCGCGCCGTCCGGCGGGCGGCACGCTGGTGGCATGCTCACCGCCCTGCTCGACGTCATCGCGCCACCGCGTTGTGTCGCGTGCGGCGCCCCGGACCGCCGGTTGTGGTGCCCACACTGCGACCGTGAGGCCGCGGTCCAGCGGCTCCCTGCGGCGCCAGTCACGGCCTTGGACGTCCCGACCACACCGGGTGCGGCGCTCGACGCGGCGCTCGCCGTGTTCGCCTACCGCGGCGTGGTGGCGCGCAGTGTCGTGGCGGCCAAGCTCGGCGGTGCCCACGCCGCCTGGACGCCGTT